>CALMKG010000049.1 GCA_937867175.1 uncultured Propionibacterium sp.
TCACCCCCGCGTGCGCGGGGACGTCCCGGTCGCCCGCCCCGGCGATGTGGGTGAGGATGGGCTCACCCCCGCGTGCGCGGGGACGTCTCGGTGGCCTCTCAGAACGGCTGGTCGGTGTCGGGCTCACCCCCGCGTGCGCGGGGACGTCACTTGCCGACTAGGGCAAGAATCGAGCCTGAACGGCAGATTACATCACTTCCCCGCCCTCCGGAGTCTGCTGGCCCGGCTCCAGCCGGCCCGCATGGTCGGTTTCTGCCCACCTTCCTCGGGTCTGCGGATGAGCGTGATCCCGTCGAAGTCGATCGGCTGCCAGTCATGCCGATGGACCCGGAAGTCCAACCCTTGGTCACCCCTTCGAGAGAAGACCATGAGCGCACGGCCGTCTTTGCTCATCTCAACGATCCGCGTCCACATCTCTTCTCTCACCCGCGCTGAGACTTTGCCGCAAAACACGCCGGGTGCTATTTCAAGGAGCCATCGCGTCAGAAAGCCACGCAGGCCAACTGGGCAAGCGGTGAGCACGACGACTACCACGGCGGTTCCTCATAGTTCTGGCCAGAAGCGCGGTTTCCTCGCCAGTCCCACAGTTCGACAATGTCGACCAGATAGTCGGTGTCAGACTCGCCACGAGAGTCCAAGAGCCGATGGACGTCGCGAGTGCAGCGTTCCATGAGATGAGCGTCGTACATGGCGTCTCGCATTGCGCGCCGGACGTCTGCCCCGATGTCCACGCTTTCGGAGGCCACTACTCGGAATGCAGCGGGCACCGCGATCTCGACCTTGTAGAGATCCGCCACATCGTAGACGAAAGATCGATCATGCCCGGTGTGAACGAAGCCGAGGGCGGGAGAACACCCCAGCGCCACGACCACCGCATGAACCACACCGTAGAGGCAAGCCGTCGCCGCGCTCAGGGCCATGTTGAGGTCATCGCCCGCCTCGAAATCGTCGGGCTTGTAGTTCCGCGACTTCCACTCGACCCCGTAATCGCGGGCAACCTCGCGATAGGCCGCTCGGACGCGGGCCCCTTCGCGTCCACGCAACTGCTGCATCGTGAGGACGGAGACATCCTCACCGGGGAAACGCATCGCGTACATCGCTCGCGCGACTCGCAGCCGACTCGACTGATTCGTGACCAGCGCCGACTGTGCTTCCAGAAGACGGCTGGTCCGAGCGAGGGGTCTCCCGTGTGCGTAGTACCGAACGCCGTGCTCACCCATCCACACGGTGCTGGCCCCGCTGTCAGCCAAGAGCATCATCGCCTGGTGGCTGATCGTGGTGCCCGGGCCGAGCATGACCGACGCGATGGTCGCGGCAGGCACGTGGACGACACCTCGCTCATCCCGGACCGTGATCGCGTTGCCGTCCCGGTGCACGATCGAGTGCTCCAGGTACAGGAACGTGATGCGGTCGCTGATGCGGGACAGTTGCCCCAACGTCGCTGGCGGAGTCCCCGGGACCGGCTTCATGGCACCCGTGCCAGCGTCATCAGACCGCAGCCATACCCCTTGGCCGCACCGATTCCTTTGGTGAGAGCCCCCGCAAGTCGACCTGCGTCGGTCACTTCGAGAACGCCCTCGTACGCCGCAGTCCCCAACGTCACCAGGCGTCCATCAAGTCCTCCGCGCCGGAAGCGTTCGGTTCGCCGTTCGGTCACGCGAACGTTCGGGCCGTGTTCACCCGCAACAACGTCGAAACCATGCCCGGCAGATCGACGGGTCAGCCACTCCACTTGTTGCTCCACCCGCAGCAATGGCACCCGGTGACCGCGGCCCCCGTCCGGAGGACGCTCGTTGCGGATCGGGTTCGCCCGCAGCCGGAACATCCAACGTTGACCGGCGTCCAGGTCACGTAGGAACGGGGCGTAATCAGCGGTCCGCCACACCGGCTGGGAGGGCCAACCCGCTTGGTCTGCCATGGCTTCCAGCGACGGCTCCACCGGGCTCACGAAATAGAGGTCAAGCCGATGGCGTTCGGGTTGGTCGAGCCGCCACAGGATGCGGTCGCTGTCGGCCGTCCCCGGCAGGAACGCCGACAACACCGCGGCATGCAGCCGCTGGGGTGATTGAACGAGGTCGCGAGTCGAGCGACGATCGGGATTGAGTGCCATGTGGGTCAGGTACATCACGCCTCCTCAGCGGCAGCCTTGGTAGCGGCAAGCCAGTCGGTGCCGGCCCCGACTGGCGCAACCGTGCGGGCCGGGTTGGTGGCAACAACGGGCTCGGCCTGCGCCACCTCGCGCCACCCGTACTCCCGTCGCTCGGGGCTGTAGCTGATGGGGACGTCGCGGCGGGTCTCGACGGGACGCGCATCCCCGGGGTCGGCATCGACGTACAGCTCAAGCCGTACCTCAGCGCCTTGTCGCCGCCGGTACCAGCTCGACGCTTGCCAAGGATGTTCGCGGAGCGATTGCTCAAGTTCCGCCTCGACCAGGGCCAGGAACACCGGTTCAGTGACTGGGCAGGACCGACGCCCGAGGTACAGCGGGAACCGCGGCTCGCGCACCCGTCGAGCCAGCGCCTCCAACAATGCCCGGTCGCCTTCGATTCCCGCGACGTACACGGCATCAGCCACGTAGTAGCGGTACGACAAGGGCATCGAGTGCGTGGTCTCCCAGTTGATGGCGGTCTGGAAGTCGCGCTGCAGACGTCCCGGCTGGTCGACGCGAACACCGAAGCGCAATCGGGCGAGGTCTTCGATCGGATCGGTGCGGCGGCGTCCGTCAGCGGCGGCCAGTAAACCCAAGACGCCGCTCTTGGACGGCACCATGCGTGTGTCGCGGCGGCTGAACCGACTGGCGTCGCCCCATGCCTGCATCGGACCCGCCAGCCGAAGCAACAAGACGGTCACGGCCGGTCCATCAGGACAGCTCGCGTCCGATCGCCCACCCGCTGGACCAAGTCGTCGAACTGCACGGTCTCGCCGAGAGAGGCCAGTCCGTCAGTGCGACTGCCGACGCGGGTAATCCACGTGTCCGTGGGAGGGCTGCCGAACGCCTCGGCCACATCCACGGCGTAGTTTGCCAACGACTCGCAAGAGCCCGCCATGTAACCACTGCGGCCCCGCACCGGCTCCTCGAAAGCGCCCACCAGATTGACCGGACGATCCGGTCGGACCATAACCACGACAGCATCCGGCGCCGTGCGGTTGGCGAACGTGTTCTGCTTTCCGGTCGGCATGCTGGTTGCGAAGGACCGCACGAAAGCCTCCACCGCTTGAGCCGTGGCTTCGGTATCGCCGAGACTTCGAAGCAGGGCCGGGACGTTGATCGTGGCGTAGCGGTACAGCGTCGCCGAGTCGAACTCGATCGTGCCGATCATGCCGGCACCGGTCTCTTCGGCGGGGTTCTGGTCGTCGACCGCGGTGTAGTAGTCGAACTCCGTAGCCACCGCATGAGTGCTGATGGCATGGGCGACCTGACAGGCGGCGTCCACATTGAGATTGGCGTCGTCGGCGACCATCCGGCCGAACAGCGCCACGTCGACGCTGTGATCCCGGCTGAGGGCGGCCTTGGCGGCCTTCACGTCGACCTTGTCGGGCGGGGATGCCACGGCGACCTCAGCAAGCCGGTCGAGTTGCAGGTTGCTGAAGAAGACCAGGTATTCCGTGAGCGGCTGGTCCCCGTCCTTGGCCTTGCGGCCCGCCTTGACCTTGAGCCCGGCTGCCTCCAGTGCCCGTTGGGCGAGAGTCGACGCAGACCCAAAGTCCAAGCCGGGGGACAGAGTCTGGATGCGTTCGGTGAGGAGTTCGACCGCCCGCTTGGTGCGGACACCGAGCCGGTCCACGTCCAAATACTGAGAGAAGTCACGTCGGGTGGCGCGTTTCCAGGCCTGGCTGCTCACCCGGGCACGCCGGACGCCGCCATAGGTCGCCGTCTTCGGGCTGCCGGTGTCGTCGCGGTTGAGGTTGCTCGGCGGTACGGACTGCAGCACGTGAATGTCGATGTGCAGGGTCATTTCGTCTCCTCGGTGGTGGCGGGGTTCGGGTTCTTGGGTCGGGCGTGCAGGTCACGGCCCCAGCGGGCCAGGACTTCGCGCGCGTCTTGGTAGGGGTCTGCGAGCTGCCACAGATCGACGGCCAGCAGGCCGTAGTCGAGCCCGACGGCCTGCTTCTCCGTGCGCATCAGCTGGATCAGCCCGCGCAAGTGGTGGACATGCCCCTCGAAGCTGGTGGCGAGAGCGGCATGATGCAGCCGGGCGATGGTCGCCGCATCAAGGTCGTCTTCGACGGCACGCGCCCTCGCCAACTGCCCGACCGCGGAACCCAGGCTGACACCGGGACGGTGGACGGCCTCGTCCCGGCTCTGCTGGTGGAGCGCGTACAGCACCAGCGCGGCGTGCAGGGCCCGCTCTGAGGGTGTCGGGGTGTCAGGGCGCCCGCTGCGGTAGGTGGTCAACTCCTCCGGCAGGTCACCGAGCGTTACCGCCCAGACCTGCGGCTCGGCCCCCACATCAGCGGGGTCGCAGCGGCGAAGGCGGGCGAGAGTGCCGACGGCAGCACTGTCGTCGGCCAACGCGCGAGCCTGGAGTTCTGCGACACGCGCCGTGGCAGTCGCCCTCAGGACGCCACGAACGTTGCGGTAGGGAGTGTCGGTCATCGGATCACCTCATCGGAGCGGGGTTTGGTTTGCGGGAAGGTCTTGGCCAGGCTCGCCCGGAACCACAGGAGGGCCAGGCCGGCGTCCAGCAACTCGGCCTTGTCGGTCCCGACTCGTCGGACGGGCCGACCGACGAGCGCCGCACGGCCTGCGTCAGCGACAAGATCATTCCCTGCGTCACTCAGCCGCGCGGACGCCGTTGCTGACCAAGCAGCCCGGAGGTCGGCCACGCACTCGGGGTCGTGGAGGGTGCGGATCCAAGCCCGGAAGGGGCCGTCAAGAAGGGCGTAGCCGACCTCGAACGCGTGTTCCCGGGCGTTGCCGTCGCCACCCGAAGCCCGATCAAGGTTGCCGGCCAGGTTCGCCAGCGCGACGACGCCTTGGCTGGCCTGCGCGGCGGCGTCCACAGCGGCCTGCACCAGAACCGGATCGGTGAGGGCGGCCACGCTGGCGGTGAGCCGGTCATCGGTCGCGCCGGTGATCACCGAATTCTGGGTGCCGTACTCCAGGCCCACGGTGCGCAGACCGACGAGATAACCACCGGGGAGGATCTCCTCCCCCTGCAGCTTGGCCAGCCACTCGACGACTCGGGCCGCTTGCCCTTCGTTCGGGCCGAACGAAGACTGGACCAGGGGGCCCAAGCCCTGCCAGATGCGCCGGGTCGGGTCGTGGGTGACGGGCATCAGCACCTTGGCGCCCGCTTTCGACTGAGCCTTGCTGTAGCGCCAAGCGGTCATCGGCTCGAAGGGGTGCAGATTCTGCGGACCGAGTCGGTCCCCGTTGGAGATCTGTACGTCGGTCACGCGGTCTTCGGTCAGGAAGAGCCGCACGCGGCGTGAGGGCCAAGTGAACAGGTCTGCCGGGCCCTGCGGGGCCGGATGATCAAGGTCTGCGCCGGGCCCCAGCGGGGGTCGATCCCACACTGCCAGGTCGGCTGGGCCGGAGACGAACCAAGGGGTGTTCAGCAGGAGCGTCTCTGCCAGCGTCCGGCCCTCGGCCGTCACAAGGCCGAGGTTCCCAGCCCAAGCCGGATACCCGAAGGGGTATCCCTTGCCGCCCTTCACGCGATCGTCTCCGACGGCTCCGGTCTTGATGCCGGACGGGTCGAATGCCTGGCAGTGCACCAGCCATCGTGCAGCCTCCGGCAGGCTCAGGCTCTCAACCTCCCGGGCGCCCCGAGTCGTGAAGAAGGGCAGGTTCGCAGGCAAGTCCGCGATCAACTTGCCGAGCCCAGTCCGCTTCCCCGTGTGCGTGGTCAGCCCGGCCACTTGGTAGAAGGGCGCCTGGGGGTCAAGCAGATCGAAGCGGTCCCGGACTCGCTCCAGGTAAGGCTCGAGGACCTCCATCGGCAGGCTGCGGCCACTCCACCATTCCTCGAACAAATCGAAGTTCTCGCGATCACTACGCGGGTGGCTGGGCCGGGTAGCGCCCAGAATGACGGCCAGCAGCAGCCGGAGCAGGGCCGCGTCCTGGGTGGGAATCTCGCCAGCCAGCCCACGCAGCTCAGCCGCCTCGGCTAGCGTCGCCCGCAGTGAACGCTCCTCGACGGCGCCGGTGAGCGTACGCACTCGCAGCCAGGGTTCGTCGATCAGGTTGAACGTTGGGGGTGAAGTCACAGTTCCTCCTTGGGGTGGGTCACGACGAGGCCCTCGCCGACGGTGTAGTGCAGATCGAACCCCGCCAAGGCGGCACGGTCGTCTGGACCGAAGACCACAACAAGCTGCCCCTTCAGCCACGGCGACGTCTGCCAACCTGAGTAGTCCACGGTGCGTTCGAGTTCGGCGATGGCTCTGTCGATTACCCCGGGGTTTGTCAGCTGGATCGGCAGCGACAACGTGCAGGACGCCATCTCGCGCGCGAGGGACTGCTCCGAGCCGGTTCCCCATTCCAGGCCCTCGGGGATCAAGGCCCCCGGGCGCCGAGGTGCGCAGGCCGGCAGCCGAAGGTGACCATCAGCGTCGCGCCACAACGCGATCACCTCAAGCGAGTCCTCGGAGTCTCGTACCTGGGAGCGACCTTGTTCCTCGCTGCGATCGGGATCATCTGCGACCACGTCGATCCAGCCGTTCAGGGTTTCGGGTTGATTCGGGTCGGCGAGCAGAAAGCTCTGGGCCCGCTGCCTTGCCCGGGCGCTCTGAAGCGCCGCGTTCTGTTCCGCAGCGGCCCAGCGCGCCTCCCAACCGGACGGGGCGCTCATGGCGGGGTCGTAAGCTGTGCGGACGAGCGCAGGGATGTCGTTGGGAAGGGTCACCTGATCCCGCCCGTCAAACACCGCTGCGGAACGCAATAGAGCGGCATCCCCATAGACGGCTCTCGACCCACGAACGAAAACCGGGGGCTCGGCTGCCCAATCGCTCACGCCTCGCAGATACAGCACCGGCCGAGAGATCGCTAGGGGACGGTCAGGGCGGGTGTGGCGGTGCAGGCGTCCGACGCGCTGCAGCACGAGATCAGCGGGGGCGAGATCGGAGACCATCAGGTCGAAGTCCACGTCCAGGGACTGCTCCAGCACCTGAGTGCCGACGACCACCAGGCGTTGGGGCCGCTCACCTCGGCGGCCCAACAGGCTCACCAGGTGCCGTTCCCGCTGGGCTCGATCCGGCGCTATGAACCGGCTGTGCAGCAGCACTACCTCGTCACCGAATTCGTCGCGCAGGACGCAGTACATCGCCTGCGCCCGGGTGACGGTGTTGCAGATCACCCCTGCTGTTCCACCATCGGCAAGCATCATCCGGAGCATGTCGCGGACAGTCTCGGGGACATCATCAATGCGCTCAAGGCGCACGTCAAGGCTGTGGGTTTCCGGCTCGACCAGCCGATCAGACAGGACGCCGTCGTAGCGCGTGAGTCGAGGGTATCGGTCGAGGTGATCCGTGATGCCGGGCTCCCGGTCACCGCTTCCCCACGCGTACGCGGCGACGTATTCGTCCCGCTGGTGCGGCGGCAGCGTCGCGGACATCAAGATGACTGGCGTCTGGTAGGCACCCAACCAGGTGAGCGCCCGCTTCAGGTACTCGCGCATGTAGGTGTCAGCGGCGTGGACCTCGTCGAAGACCACCACTTTCCCGGCCAGGCCCAGGTGACGCAAAGCGACGTGCTTGGCCTTCAGTGCGGCGAACAGGCCTTGGTCGATCGTGCCGACCACAAAGTCTGCAAGCCCTGCCCGACGGCGTCCGCGCAGCCAACTGTTGACCACGGGTTGGCCGTGCCCGGCATCGTCGTCATAGACCTGTCCACGGAAGTTGTCACGCAACAACCCGGTGTAGGTGTCGTTCAGACCTGCCTTGCCATGAGCCAAGGCCACGCTCGCCGAATCGCCCAGGCTCCCGGACAGCCACTCCAGCGTGCGCTCGAACATCGGGTTGGCGGTCGCCATGGTGGGCAGACCGAAGTAGACACCACCCTGCCCGAACCTAGCGGCCAGCGCTTCGGCAGCGAGGAACGCGCCCTCGGTCTTACCCACACCCATCGCAGCTTCGACGATCAACAAGGGGGATTGTGTGCAGTCGAGCGAGGCGGCGAGCAACGCTGCTTGGATGGGACGGGCGCGCGCGGCGCTCAGTTCCGGAAACCGTGTCTGGAGAAGCGCGTCGGCATCCGGGGCAGGTATCTCCGGACGCCAGGGGGGCGGCAGTGCCACCTCGTCAAAGGCGACCAGCGCCCGATCAGCCGGCGTCAGTTCGTCGTGATAGGGCACATAATCTTGATTGGAGGCTAGCCAGTCCGCCACCACGACTATCGCGGTCAGCAGAGCTTGACACCGCACTGGGAGCGGACGAACAGCCCAGCGGTCGTAATGCTCTGTGACCCCGGTGGCCCGCGCCATCGTGTCCACGATCTCTCGCCGAACCTCAACCCAGCGCCCCGTACCGACAATGTGCGGACGGTTCTTGGCAGTTCTCAGGATCCCTTCGTCCGGGTTCTTGCCGTGATGTCCCCCGACCACGCAGGCCCAAGTGCGGGCCACGCGAGGACGCGCGCCCACAGCTTCCTCCAGCCAGTTCTGCACGGCCAACTGACTCACGACCTCGTGGCGCACATTGTCCGTGGGTGAAATGGAGATGGCACTCAGCCCCTCGTCGCGCATGCGATCCGAGATGAAGTTCATTCCCCGGCGTTCAGCCATCTGCGCGAACGCAACCGAGGCCTTGCCGGTGTCATGCACGCCGGCATACCAGCAGCAGAGCGCGCGCACCGCCGCATCTGAGGCCGCCAGGTCGCTCGTCAGGAGTTCCTTGATGCTGCGCGGTAGGAACTGATCCCAGAGCAAGCCCGCCATTGCCGCCGCGTGCTCCAGATGATGCGTCAGCGGCAGCCACTCAGCAGTGACGGGGTCGAGCTTGCCCCAGACAGACGTAGCCGCGGCTGACCACTCCACTGCAATCCCCTTTCTCACGGTCTCCAGTGTCGCCTCTGGCACTGACAGAACGACCATATCGAGGGGAGATGGGAGTCGCTCGAAGTCAACGAGGTTTAGGTGATCCGCGTTGAAGGGACGAGCCGTCCGATGATGGCTGCGGCCATATTGTTGTCGCCGAACACGGTTCCCGAGCGTGAGAACTCCAGGTTGGTGGCGATGATCAGGCTGCGTTGTTCGTAGTCGTCGGGGAACCGCAACGGAACCCAGTCGTATCCTCACGTCCGGGGCGGTCGCGCACAACGCACGCCAATATTGATTCCTAGGAATGTAGATACTGATAGTTTGCTCTCGTGAGCATGGACTTCTTCGACGCGCTGGTGCGGCTGGAGACCGATCTTTGGAACCTAGTGGATTCCGAGTTGACCAAACGCGGGCAGGTGCGTCTCGCGTTGCTGCACGCCCTTCGCCTGCTTGATCGGCTGGGCGGCAACGGACGCGTGCAAGATCTCAGCGAGGGCCTGTCGATCACCATCGGGGCGGCGAGCAAGCTCGTCGACCGGCTTGAGCGCGACGGCCTCGCGGCGCGACGTCGGCATCCGAGCGACCGGCGTTCGTCGCTGATCTCGTTGACTGACCTCGGGGCGAGCGCCTGCCGCGAGGGCCACATCGTCGCACAAGGCGTCGTTGACGTCATCCTGGGTGACGACCCAGACCTAGCCAGGCTGACCGAGGCGCTGGAACGAATCGAGACCAGCGTGGTCGCCCAGCACGAAGAAGGAACCAAATGACTTTGCAGGGTGAAGAGTCGGGGAGGCCCGCGGCGTAACGGGTCCAACGCCCGCCTCTACGGTCTCTTCTATCTCTATGAGGTCAACGACGCCTTCCGCGTGTGGCCCGACATCAAGGCGATCCAGGACGAGGTCGTCGCCGCCTGGGGTGGTTGAGCAGGCCCCCCCTTCGCCCGGCTCCGCCGATCGCGGTGGGCAGTTGCACCCCGGGGCATTCGCCGACAGCGAACCGATTATCAAACTCTCGCGTCGAGTGTTACTCTCTTTTTGTGAGTAACGGAGGTCGTTGCTCCCAACCAAGGAGAAAGACATGAACACGGTTCCCTCAGTAACCGTCATCGGCGCAGGCAACATCGGCTCCGCGGTCGCGCAGATCGCACTCAAGGCCGGGGCTTCGGTCCAGGTCCTGACCCGCGACGCCGCCAAGGCCGCAGCGGTCTCCCCTCAGGTGTCCGCCGGAACTATCGGCGAGCCGGTTCTCGGCGACATCGTGGTGCTGGCCCTGCCCTACCCTGCGTTCGGCGCAGTGCTGGCGGCGTACCCGGCCGGACTGCCCGGCAAGGTCGTCGTCGACCCGAGCAACCCCATCAATTTCAGCACTGGCGACATCGTGATCGACCCCGTCGGTTCCTCTGCGGCCGCCGAGCTCGCGGAGAAGCTGGCTGGCGCCAAGGTCCTGAAGGCGTTCAACACGAACTTCGCGGCTACCCTCGCGAGCGGAACCACGGGCGGGGTCACCACGGCGGTCCTGGTTGCCGGGGACGACGCGGACGCCAAGTCTGCCCTGAGCAGCGTGGTCACCGGCGGCGGTTTGCGGGTCATCGACGCCGGACCGCTGAAGCGTGCCCACGAACTGGAAGCCATCGGCGCGGTGCAGATCGGGCTGGCCGTCACTGGACAGACGCCGTGGACGGGCGGCTTCGCCATCGTCGAATGAAGGCCGATCAGGGCGGGACGGGTGCTGTCACTCGCCCCGCCTCTCCGTCATCCCCGACCGGAAGCGAGCGTGCCGAGCAGGGTGGGCTACTCTCGGGGTCACTACGACGAGAAGGGAGGGCCGCACATGAGCGAGCTGGCGTTCGATCCGTACAGCAGGGGCTGCCCATCTCGCCGCCTGCTGAACCAGATCGGTGAGCTTTGGACGGTGCTCGTCGTCGGGGCACTCGCCGACGGAGCACTTCGCTTCAAGGAGATCGGCGAGCGTGTCGATGGCGTCTCCTACCGGATGCTGACCCAGACGCTGCGCACCCTGGAGCGCGACGGGCTGGTCACCCGCACGCAGTACGCCGAGATCCCACCGCGAGTCGAGTACGAACTGACCGAGACCGGGCGCGAACTTATCGTCCCGCTGCGCGAACTTGAGATCTGGGCGACCTCGCACATGGCGGACATCCTGGCTGCCCGCAAACATTTCGACGAGGCCGCCGGGCAGTGATGCGGTGACCCTGAAGCCTCAAAGTGGGGGTGGAGAGGGCGATGCCGGCAGAGCCGGCGTAGACGACCACGATCTCGGCCGGTTCATCCGTGGTGTAACCGCGGTGGACGTCACCGACGGACTCAGCGAACGCCTCACCCGCCCGCACCAAGAGGGTGCGTCTGGTGGCGCGCTCCTGGTTGATTCCTACGAATATACTTCTTGTGAGTGCTGTTTGGCTGGCGCCCTGCCCCACAGCAAGCAGATCTATGCCCCGCCGTCCCTCAGATAACGCCACCCTCGGCCAGTGACACCGTCGGCGCGAAATGACAGGAGAAGCCATGTCACCAGAGAACGAAGCCCCGGTCATCTACCAGGTACACGTCACCACAGATGCCGACGGGCACACGGTCACGCACCGCTGTCAGGTGCCGAGCCTGTCGATCAGGCGCACGATCAGTGACAGTCCGCCAATGTGGGCCACGGAGCCGAACCCCGATCCCGTGTCGCGGTCCGTCTGGGTCATGCCTCCCGGCTGGGAGGGCGGTTGGCACCGCAACCCACAGCGTCAGCTCGTCGTGCCCCTGTCGGGCAGCTGGTGGGTCAGGACCCAGGACGGGGTGCGCACGGTCATGGGCCCCGGGCAGGCGCACCTCGGAGATGACCTCGAAGCCGTCGAGGATGCGGAGGGTCGGTGTGGCCATGACTCCGGCACCGAGGGCGGTGAACCCGTCGTGCTGCTCATGATCGCGGTCGGTGGGCAGAGGCAGCCCTGCGTCGGGGTGATCACCGCGGAGTAGTCCGCCCCGCCCTCACACCCTTCCTCGCCTTCTCGCGTTCGAGGCTCGGCCGGACGATCCTCACCTGCCGTACCGCGCCGAGCCGGTCGTGACGACGAGTTTGCCTGTGACCGCGCCCGATTCCATGTCGGCGTGCGCCTGGACGATGTCATCGAAGGCGTAGCTGCGGCCGATCGGGACGACCGCCAGGCCGGCCGCCACGGCATCGAGGAAGTCCTGCAGGACCGCCGGAGGCAGGTCACTGGCTTCGCCGGAGTAGGCGGTCAGCCGGACCCCGTTGGGCAGGTAGTCCATCGGGTAGAAGTCCGGCACTATCCACTCATCGCTGAGCATCCCGGTGAAGCACACGGTCCCGTGTACGGCGGTCGCACGCAGGGTGTCGCGCAGGGTCGGAGCGCCGACCAACTCCACGGCTCCCGACACCCCGTCGGGCAGGATTTCGCGTACCGCCGGAGCGATCTCACCGTCATCGATGATGACATGGTCGACTCCGACGCCTTTCAACACAGCGGCCCTGGCCGGGTTCCGGGTGGTCGACAAGACCGTTATCCCGCGCTGTTTGGCCAGGACGGCCAGGGCCAGGCCAATCGATGACGTGCCGCCACGGATGAGCAGACTGTCACCTTTCTGGGCATCAACCCCGGTTGTCAGCGAGCCGTAGGCCGTCTGCAGCATCTCGGGCACCGCCCCGAGGACCGCCCACTCCAGGCTGCTGGTGAACGGCACCACGATCGAGGCCGGGACCACGACGAATTCGGCGTAGCCGCCGTCGATGGTGCGACCCATCCCGCCCATGATCGCTGCCACCTGCGTCCCGGGTGCGAACTCACCGCCGGGAGCATCGGCGACGACGCCGGTGGCCTCAATGCCCGGTATTCGCGGGAACGACCCGAACGACCCGAGCCCCTTGCGGAAATGCAGCTCGGACCGGTTCAGCCCGAACGCCTTCACCTCGATCAAGACCTGACCGGCCCTGGCGGTGGGACGCGGCACTCGGCGGATACGCAACGCCTCGGGCGGGCCCGGCGCGTCCAGCACGATCGCCTGCATCGTCTCCGTCATCTCATCCTCCAGGCTCGGTCAACGACAGCATCATTTCATTCCACGGAATTGACTTCCATTATG
>CALMKG010000050.1 GCA_937867175.1 uncultured Propionibacterium sp.
GACGTGCGCTACTACTACTGGCAACTCGTGCACCACGGGATGGGTGACGGCTTGGTGGAGTATCCGACCCCTGTGGCCGTCCTGCTCCAATTGATCAGGCCAGCCTCCGGAAACACCGAATTGGGCTTCCGGATCGCCTTCGTCTTGGTGATGGGCCTGTTGGATGGCGCTGTCGCGGTCTGGCTGTGGACTGGCCACAGCCGCGTGGCGGCCACCTACTGGTCGGTGTTCACGTTCCTGATCGGTGCGCTGATCTGGTTCCGCATCGACCTGCTTCCGGCGGTGGCGGTGCTGGCCGGCTTGGTCTGGCTCAACCGCCGCCCCATCGCGTCCGGGGTAGCGATCGCGCTTGGAGCGGCCACCAAGTTCTGGCCGGCGATGCTCATCATCCCGATGCTGGGCACCGGGTCGACCGCCCGGAAACGGACGATCGGCTTCCTGGTCGCCGGCGGGACGCTGGGGCTCGCGTCGCTGCTCTTCTTCGGCTGGGATCGGTCAACCTCGCCGTTGACTTGGCAGTCGGATCGGGGCCTGCAGATTGAGTCGATCGTGGCGACGGTGCCGATGCTCCGTCATGCCTTCGGGCAACCAGATCTGTACCGCACCGAGCTTTCGAGCCACAACGCGTGGGAGATCTACGGCCCGCAAGTCGACTTCTGGCTGCGGGTGGCAGATGTCGCCATGCTGGGCAGCGTCGTGCTGGCGCTGCTGCTGGGCTGGCTGATCGCGCTCAACGGCTTCGGGTTGCCCGGCCGGAGGTCCTTCGGCACTGCTGACGACGGCGGTCAACTGCCCCGCACCCATGCGATCGTCCTTGCCCAACTCGCGATCGTCTGCGCGTTCATCATCGCGAACAAGACCTTCAGCCCTCAGTACGTGATCTGGCTGGGTGGCCCGCTGACCGTCCTGATCGCGCTGCCGCTCCGCGGCAAGGAGCGAACCGCTGCCCGCTGGCTGGCTGGCATAGGCCTGGCCATCGCGCTGCTCACCCACTTGGTCTTCCCGCTCAACTACTCGGGCTTGATCGCAGCCGACTCGACACTGGGTGACACGTTGTTGTTGGTCGGACGGAACTTGTTGATGGTGGTCTTCACCGTGATGACAACCGTGGCGGCCATTCGCGCGGCGATTGCGATCGGACGCCCGCAACCCGCCGTCTCCGCCACGTGATTCGTCGTCAGGTCCTGCCGAGCCGCTCCCAAGTTGGGCAGCCGTCAGTCTAGAGTTGAGCGCACAATCTTCTGGAAGGGGCGAAGCGGCTTCGACCGCAACGATTATGTCCAACTTTGAAGACTTCGGTGCCAACGACTGGCTCATCGAAGAGATGCGTGAGCGTTATCAGAACGACCCGTCCTCTGTCGATCAGGCTTGGGTTGACTTCTTCCGGAAGCATGCCGCCGCTTCCTCGGCGGCGACTGCCGGCATGGGCCCCGCTTTTGAACAAACCCCCGCCGAGGTGACCCCGGCACCGAGTCCGGCGCCCACCACCGCTGAAGCGGCAGCCGCCACCCCAGTCGCTGAAGTGGCAGCGGCCGAACCCGCTCCGTCCCGGGCCGCCCGGCCGGCGGCCGTACCAGCGACAAGCGCGCCGGTGGCAACCGTGGAACGCCGCGAACTCAGCACCGAGACCCCGCACCAGCCGGGCACGTCCGGTGGTTTGGGGCCGGAAGTCCCGAATCCGTTCGACCGCCCGCAACTTTCGAGCGCCGAGCCACGCCGAACCGTGTTGAGGGGCGCCCCGATGCGCACCGCGCGCAACATGGACGCGTCGCTGTCGATGCCGACCGCCACCTCGGTGCGCACCATCCCGATGAAGCTGGTCATCGAGAACCGCGCGACCATCAACAATTTCCTACGTCGTAGCCGCGGCGGGAAGGTCAGCTTCACCCACTTGATCGCCTATGCGATGGTGCAGGCGATCAAGCTCATCCCGGCGATGAACTGTAGCTACGAAGAAACCGAGGACGGCAAGCCGGTGCTGGTCGAGAACTCGGACGTGAACCTGGGCATCGCGGTCGACGTGGTCAAAGGTGAACAGCGCCAGCTCTTGGTGCCGAACATCAAGGCCTGCGAGGATCTCAACTTCGCGCAGTTCTATGCCGCCTACGAGACCTTGCTCCGCAAGTCCCGCGAGGGCAAGCTCACCGTGGACGACTTCGCTCGAACGACCGTGTCGATCACGAACCCGGGCGGGCTGGGCACCAGCATGTCAGTGCCGCGGTTGATGCCGGGGCAGGGCACCATCCTGGGTGTCGGCGCCATCGACTACACCCCCGATTTCGGGGGCACCGCGCAGACGAACCTCACAGAGATGGCGGTCAGCAAGGTCACCACACTGACCTCCACCTACGACCACCGGGTCATCCAAGGTGCACAGAGCGGCGAGTTCCTGCGAGCGATTCACACGCTGCTGGAGGGCGCCGACAACTTTTATGAGGCCATCTTCGAGGCGCTGCGCATCCCGTACCCGCCGATCAAGTGGGCGCCCGACATCCCGATCACCCGCTTCCACCAGGTCGGCAAGCAGGCCCGCGTGGCCCGGCTGGTGCAGGGCTACCGCTCCTTCGGTCACCTCCAGGCAGACATCGACCCGCTCGAGTACAAGATGCGCAGCCATTCCGAGCTTGAGCTTGAGACCCACGGGTTGACCCTGTGGGACCTCGACCGCGAGTTCCCGGTCGGCAAATTCGCCGGCATGGACGAAGGGTTCATGACCCTGCGGAAGATCATCGACATCCTTCGCGACTCCTACGCCCACACCCTGGGCATCGAGTACATGCACATCCACGACCCCGAGCAGCGCCGCTGGTTCCAGGCGCGAGTCGAGCAGCCGCATTCGCCGCGGCCGCGGGAAGGTCACCTGCGTATCCTCGACCAGCTGTCCGAAGCAGAGGTCTTCGAGACTTTCCTGCAAACCAAATACGTCGGTCAGACGCGCTTCAGCCTTGAGGGGGCGGAATCAGCGATAGTCATCCTGGCCGAACTGTGTGAGCGGGCCGCCGACGGCTTGGTCGATGAGGTCTGCATCGGCATGCCACATCGCGGCAGGCTGAACGTGCTGACCAACATCGTCGGCAAGCTGTACTCGCAGGTCTTCCGCGAGTTCGACCACCAGGCCGAGGGCGATGCGGTTATTTCGGGGGACGTCAAGTACCACCTGGGTGCCGACGGCGAGTACGTGGCCGCCAGCGGACGCACGGTGCGCGCGTCCGTGGCGGCCAATCCGTCGCACTTGGAGGCCGTCGACCCGGTGGTGCAGGGCATCGCGCGTGCCAAGAACGACCAGTTGCCCGGCTCCGGCTTCGCAGTGATGCCAGTGCTGATGCACGGCGACGCGTCCTTCGCCGGGCAGGGTGTGATCTACGAGACCCTGCAAATGAGCCAGCTGGTCGGCTACCGCAACGGCGGCACCGTGCACCTGGTGGTGAACAACCAGATCGGATTCACCACTGGCCCGGCCGATGCCCGCAGCTCGGTCTACTGCACCGACGTCGCGAAGGCCGTGCAGGCCCCGGTGATCCACGTCAACGGCGATGATCCCGACGCCTGTGCGCTGGCCGCCCAGGTGGCCTTCGAGTTCCGGGAGCGTTTCCACAAGGACGTCGTCATCGACATGCTCTGCTACCGTCGGCGCGGCCACAACGAGGGCGATGAACCGAGTTTCACCCAGCCGCTGACCTACAACCTGATCGAGAAAAAGCGTCCGGTGCGCAAGTTGTACACCGAGCAGTTGATCGGTCGTGGCGACATCTCGCTCGAGGACGCCGAGAACGCGGTGAACAAGTTCCGCGACCGGCTGGAGGAGGTCTTCGCCAACGTCCGCAACCCCGATGCCCCGAAGGAGCCCGCAGAATATCGGCTGGCGCCGGCCTATCCGGCCAAGGCGAGCATGCGGGTCGGTACCGCGACCACGGTCGCCGAAATGGCGAAGGTGGCTGCCGTCTACAGCAACCTGCCCGAGGGGTTCAACGTGCACCCGAAGGTCGCCCCCCAGTTGGCACGTCGGGCGCAGTCGATCCTCGCCGGGCCGATCGACTGGGCGACCGCCGAACTGCTTGCCTTCGGCACCCTGCTGATGGAGGGGCACCCGGTCCGGTTGGCCGGCCAGGATTCCCGGCGCGGAACGTTCAGCCAACGATTCGGGGCCATCGTCGACCGCGAGACCAACGAATCCTGGGTGCCGCTCAAGCACCTGGCCGCTGATCAGGCGCGATTCGACATCTACGATTCATTCCTTAGCGAGTACGCCGCGATGGGCTTCGAATACGGCTACTCGGTGGCCGCGCCGGAGGCGCTGGTCTGCTGGGAGGCGCAGTATGGCGATTTCTCGAACGGCGGCCAGATCATCATCGACGAGTTCATCGCCTCCGGGTTCGCCAAGTGGACGCAGAAGTCGGGCGTCGTGCTGCTGCTCCCCCACGGTTACGAAGGCGCCGGTCCCGATCACTCGAGCGCTCGGATCGAACGCTTCCTGCAACTGTGTGTCAACAACAACCTGGCGGTCTGCCAGCCGTCCACACCGGCCAGCTACTTCCACCTGCTCCGCCAGCATGCGCAAGTCAACTGGCACCGGCCGGTGATCATCGCCACCCCGAAGTCGATGCTGCGCAACAAACTCGCGATGTCGATGCCCGAGGACTTCACCACCGGCAAGTGGCGCCCGATCCAGGGCGACCCGACCATCGAAGATCCCGGCACCGTGAAACGGATCCTGCTGTGCTCGGGCAAGGTGCGCTGGGAACTGGTCCGCGAACGTACGCGGATGGGCCTGGACCAACAGGTGGCGATCATCACCCTCGAGCGGCTCTTCCCCCACGGCCACGCGGAGTTGGCCGCCGAACTGGCGAACTACCCGCAGGTTGGCGACTACCGCTGGATCCAGGAGGAGCCCGAGAATCAAGGGCCGTGGGAATTCCTGAAGCTGCACCTGGTGCCGTTGATGAGCGAGACCTTCGGACGCGAATTCGTCCTCCGGCCGTTCACCCGTGAGCCGGCGGCTGCCGCTTCAACAGGCTCGCCGCGCGTCCACATGATCGAGGAGGACGCGCTCCTGCAGGCTGCGCTGAGCGACGACTGAAGTCAGCCCAGGGAAACTGCGGCAATTTCCATGGCAAGCTCTTCCGCCGGACGACCTATCATGGCAGGGTTGTCCCGGCAGATGAAAATTGGTCAAGAAGGAGCCGCAACCCATGGACTGGCGCCATCGCGCAGAGTGCCTCACGGAAGACCCCGAGCTGTTCTTCCCAGTCGGCACCACAGGCCCTGCCCTGGCGCAGGTGGAAGAGGCCAAGAAGGTCTGTCGCCGCTGTGAGGTTCGGGAGGAATGCCTGCGCTGGGCGCTCGAGGCCGGCCAGGACCACGGGGTTTGGGGCGGCATGTCCGAAGATGAACGTCGGGCCATGAAGCGGCGCGCATCGCGCGCACGGTTGCGGAACAGCTAGGCGACTTGTCGTTATTGGGGGTGCGCCCACATGACGCGCACCCGGGCGGTCGAGCCGTCGCCGGCGTTGTTGGACAAGGTGAACTCGCCGTCCAGGTCGGTGATCAGCGTCGAGACGATCGACAGGCCCAGACTGCTCCTGCCGCGTAGGTCGAAGTCGTCTGGCAGACCGGCGCCGTCGTCGATCACCTCCAGCACGAGATCACTGGCACTTCGCTCGACCCGGACCAAGACCTCACCGTTGTTGCTACGCAGGCCATGCTCGATGGCGTTTTGGCAGAGCTCGGTAAGTACCATGGCAAGCGAGGTGGCGATGTTGCCGGGGACCAGCCCGAAAGAGCCCTGACGGCGCGCGTGAACCTGGCCACCCGCCGATGCCACGTCCCCGGCCATCAGCAGGATCCGATCGGCGATGTCATCGAATACGACGCATTCGTCGAAGCCCTGCGAGAGAATTTCGTGCACCGCAGCGATGGACTGCACACGACGCATAGCGTCGCGCAGCGCATCGCGTCCCTCCGCGGAGTTCATCCGGCGTGACTGCAGCCTGAGCAACGCGGCCACCGTCTGCAGATTGTTCTTCACCCGGTGGTGGATCTCGCGGATGGTGGCGTCCTTGGTCACCAATTGTCGTTCGCGTTCTCGCAGCGCAGTGACGTCACGACACAGGGCCACCGTGGCCACCCACTCGCCATGACGCACCAGCGGCACCACTCGCATGCGGACGCTGGCCTGCGGCTCCTCGACGGTGACCTCCCAGACGATCCGGCTGGGGTTGCTGGTCTGCGCCGCCTGCAGTTCGCGACTGAACTCGTCGGCCAGCGCTGGGGCCAGGTGGCGGACGTCATCCCCAACCAGGTCGCCGGCGAAACCGAGCCGGCGTAGGCAGCTGACGGCGTTCGGACTGGCGTAGGTGACGGTGCCGTCGGTGTCGATCCACATCAGCCCGTCGCCGGCTCGCGGGCTGGTGGTGGGATCGCTGGGCGGCTCGATCGGGAACTCGCCGTGCAGCAGCATGTCGCTGAGCGTGTCGGCGACCGCAAGGTAGGTATCCTCCAGCGCGCCGGGTGCCCGGACGCCCATCCGGTTGGTGTGGCGTTCGAGGATCGCGATCACGTCGTCGTGTCGAACGATCGGGATCGCCATCACGTCGACCGGGATTCCGGCCTGCAGCCGGTTGTCGCTCGTCTCGCAGATGTCCCGGCTCAGCCAGGCGCAGGTGACCAGCGATTCATGGTCGTAGCTGATGACCGCTCCGATCACCTCGTCCTCAAGCGCGGTAGGTCCGGTGGTGGGACGAATCTGGGCGCCCGCCCAGAAGACGTTCTCGTCCTTGTCGTCGGGCAGCCAGAGCACCAGATCGGAGAAGCTGGTGTCGGCCAGCAGGTGCCACTCGCGCACCAGCGAGAGCAGCCACGCGCGGTCATCGGCATTGAGGTGGGTGTGCTCAGCCAACACTTTGGACAACCGCAGCATGGGCCCTACTCTAGGCGCCGTCACCGGTGGCGCAGCCATCCCGATACGTGATGAGCCCCGTTTGGGGTGCGCGCCTGCAGTTTGGCATTATTGACAACCGCGCACACGATCCCGACAACGGGAGATCAGGAGGTCAGTATGGGTAAGGGTGGACGTAAGCGTCGCGCTCGACGCAAGAATGCCGCGAACCACGGCAAGCGGCCAAACGCCTGAGCCAAATCAGTACGAGACCAATCGGCCCCGACAGCACCTTGCTGCGGGGCTGATGTCGTTCAGTGTGTCTGCCAGCGAATGGTGAGTTGGGAGACCCGGACTCGAAGCGTTGGCGGGGCGGTCGTGGGACCGTAGCAGCGCCGCAGCAGGCCGCTGATGAATTCCTCCGCGTCGAAGCTGTCCATGCACTTCTCGCAGGCGAGCAGGTGGTGTCGGATCTCGTCGGCCTCCGACTCGGCCAGTTCACCATGCAGAAAGGCGTGGACGCTGCGCATCGCGAGGATGCACTGATCCTCCACGTCCAAGGGTTCGGGCTGCTCAATCATCTTGGCCGTCACTTTCGCGGCCGATGCCCCGCTGCCTCGCGTAGTCACCGAGCTTGTCCCGAAGTTGCCCGCGTCCCCGGTTGAGCCGCGACATCACGGTCCCGATCGGGGTGCCCATGATCTCGGCTATCTCCTTGTAGGAGAAGCCCTCCACGTCGGCGAGCAGTACGGCCTGCCGGAAGTCGGGCGAAAGCGACTCCAGCGCGTCGGTGATCACGGTGTCTGGCAGCTTGTCAAGCGCCTCGCGTTCGGCCGAAGGGAGGCCGCCCGAGCTGTGTGAGGCGGCGCGGGCGAGTTGCCAGTCTTCGACATCAACCGAGCCGCTGATCTTCGGCTGGCGCTGGGCCTTGCGGTAGCTGTTGATGTAGGTGTTGGTCAGGATTCGGTACAGCCACGCCTTCAGGTTCGTGCCCGGGGTGAACTGATCGAAGGAGCTAAACGCCTTGGCGTAGGTCTCCTGCACCACATCCTCCGCGTCGGCGGGGTTGCGGGTCATCCGCAGGGCGGCTCCATAGAGCTGGTCGAGGTAGCCCATGGCGTCCCGCTCGAATCTTGCGGCGCGTTCAGCGTCGGTTTCGGTGTCACGCACATCGGTACTGGGAATCGTCATCGCAGGCCACAATACCGAATCCCGCGCAACAGGGCTGTACCCTCCTGACCGGGAGGTGGCCGGTGGGCGACCCAGTAGGGCTGTTTGCATGTTGTTTGGAACGTTCGCGACGCCCTGACTATTCCAGTTCTACCGGGCTGACCAGTTCGGGGCCGTCGTTGCCGACCTGATTCACCTTGGTGGAAACCGGCCGGGCAAGCATCTCGCCAGGCTCGGGGATGTGCACCAACGCCTTCGCCGCCGAGGCGGCGGTGCAGGCGGGATCGAGCCACGCGTCCCAGTTCTCGCGGGACACCTGCACCGGCATTCTGTCGTGGATGGCGCCCAGATCGTCCGCTGCCTGCGTCGTGATGATCGCACAGGTGACCAGCCAATCGCCGCTCGACCCGGCGCGCCAGAACTCGTAGACACCTGCCATCACCATCAGACCGCGGGCGGGGAGGATGAAGTAGGGCTGCTTGTAGCTTCGTCCTTGCCGGCTGGCCGCCTGCCATTCGTAGTAGCCGTCGGCCGGCAGCAGGCAGCGCCGGGACGCAAACGCCTTGCGGAAGGCCGGTTTGACGTCCACGGTCTCCAGCCGGGCGTTGATCATCCGGGCGCCGGCGTTCGGGGTCTTCGACCAGCTCGGCACCAAACCCCAGCGCAACCCGGTCAGCAACCTGATGTCGCCCTGCTCGCGGGTGCGCTCCAGCACCGCAGGCACCAGGTCGGTAGGGGCAATGTTCCATCGTGGCCTCGACCACTGCGCCAGCCCCTCCGGCCCGACGGCCGGCAGTGCGTCCGGCACCTCGTCGACCTCGAAGATCTCGATCAGCTTGTCCGGATGCGTCGAGGCGGCGTAGCGACCACACATGGTTACAACCTAACCCGTCAGCGATCAGCCCACAGGGTCGAATTCGTCGGAACTGCCTCGCCCGGGCATCCCGAGCGGGTAGGAATGGACTATGTCATTGCTGCGCTTCGCCGGTCGAGTCCTTTTCTCTGCCTACTACGTGACAGATGGGTACCAGCTGCTGACCAAACCGGACCAGAACGCCGACCAGATCGCCTCGACTGTTGACCGAGTGGTGCCTGCGGTGCAGTCCTTCCTTCCCCCCGAGACCGCCGACCGGGTGCCCGAAGATGCGCGCACTTGGACGCGGCTCCTCGGCCTGGCACAGATCATCGGCGGCGTCGCCTACGCCACCGGCATCGCCCGGCGTCCCGGCGCTGTGCTGCTGGCCGCAGCCACCCTGCCACGCGTGATTGGTGCTTCGGAGTCGAAGGGTCGTTCGGGCATGCTCAGCCAGTTGGCGCTGTTCGGGGCCGCGATCACGGCCACCCAGGACACCGCCGGACGCCCGAGTCTCGCCTGGCGTGCGGAGCAGTCCCGGGCGGTCGCGGGCAAGAACGCCAAGAAGGCCTCCGAAGCAGTCGGACGCAACCTGGGGCAGGCCGAGAAGAACGTGAAGAAGAGCGCCAAGAAGGTGCAACGTCAGGTCAAGGGAGCGCTCAACTGAGCGCTTGGCCTGCGCCGGTCGCCCAGCGGCCACTGGACGCCGTCTGCGCCCTGCCAGGGTCGAAGTCGGAGTCCAACCGCGCGTTGCTGTTGGCCGCATTGGCGGACGGCCCCAGCGAACTCACCGGCCTGTTGGACGCCCGCGACACCCGCTTGATGATTGCCGCGCTGCGCCAGCTGGGCGCGTCCATCGAAGATCTGCCCGTGGATGCCGACGGATCGCCGGTGCAGCGGGTCCTGCCGCCAGAACACTTCGTGGCGGCACCGGAAGGCATCGACTGTGGCCTGGCCGGCACCGTGATGCGATTCGTCCCGCCGTTGGCGGCGCTGGCACCGGGGCGCACCAGCTTCTTCGGAGACCCGAGAGCCGGTCAACGGCCGATGGCCCCGCTGCTGGACGGCCTCGCCCAGCTCGGCGTGCACATCGACGCGGCGGCACTGCCCTTCACCATGGATGCCCCGGCACGCCTGGGTGGGCCCGTAGTGACAATCGATTCGAGTGCGTCCAGCCAGTTCATCTCTGCCCTGCTGTTGCCCGCGGCCAGGTTTCCCCAGGGCATCGACTTGCGGCACATCGGCGCCGCGGTGCCGTCACTCCCCCACATCCAGATGACCGCGGCTATGTTGCGGGACCGTGGCGTCCAACTCGATGACCACGAGCTGGGTCGCTGGATTGTGCGACCCGGGCCGATCACCGCCCGTGACCAGCGCATCGAACCCGACCTCACCAACGCCGCGGTCTTTCTGGCGGCCGGCGTGCTGACCGGCGGGTCGGTCGCGGTGCCCGGCTGGCCGATGCTGACCACCCAACCAGGTGACCTGATACGCGATCTGCTGGCCCGGATGGGTGCGACCACCGAACGCGACGGTGACCGGCTGCGTGCACGCTCCGACGGCCAACTGCGCGGTACCGAACTCGACCTGCATGCCGCCAGCGAACTGACGCCGGTGGCGGCGGCGCTTGCCACTTTTGCCGCGGGCACCACCACGATCAGCGGTGTGGCCCACATTCGGGGCCACGAGACAGATCGACTGGCCGCCATCAGCGCCGAACTGTCGAGCATCGGAGTCGACGTGCGGCAGACGGCGGACGGGTTGGTCATTACGGGTGCCGGAATGACCGGCGAAGGGCTGCGTCCGACCAGGGCACTGCTCAGCTACGACGACCACCGCCTCGCCCACCTGGCCGCCTTGGTCGGCCTGGTCGTGCCGGGGGTTCTGGTGGACGACATCGGTGCCGTCGGCAAGACGATGCCCGACTTCACCGACCGTTGGCAGGCCATGCTCTCCCAGACCGTCGGGATGCCCTGATGAGCGACGCCCGGCGAACTGCCGAGGCCTACGCCGACGTCGATCCGGAGAAGTTCGGGGCCAGACCGCAGCGTCGTACCCGTCCACGAACCAAGGACCGGCCCGACTACTCCGCTGCTGAGATCGCCCGCGTGCTGACCGTCGACCGGGGCCGCTTCCGCTGCCAGCTGATCGACTCCGGCGTACTGATCAGCGCAGCCAAGGCCCGCCAGTTGGGACGCAAAGGCGTCATCGTGGGCGACCTGGTGCGAGTGGTCGGCGACACCAGCGGCGAGGTGGGCACCCTGGCCCGCATCGTCGAGGTGGTGCCACGCACCACCGTGCTGCGGCGCACCGCCGACGACACCGACCCCAGCGAACGCCCGATCGTGGCCAACGCCGACCAACTGATGATCGTCAGCGCGCTCGCAGATCCGCCACCACGGCCCGGCATGATCGATCGCATCATGGTCGCCGCCTACGATGCTGGGATAGCCCCGATCGTGTGTCTGACCAAGGCAGACCTTGCCAGCGCCGAGACCATCGTCGCGCTTTACGAGCCACTTGAGGTGCCGGTCGTGATCACCCAGCCGGGCTCCCAATTGGACGAGGTGGACGAGTTGCTCACCGGGCATGTCACGGTACTGGTCGGGCATTCGGGGGTGGGTAAGTCGACTCTGATCAACCGGCTGGTGCCGGGCGCAGAGCGGTCCACTGCGGCGGTGAATGAGGTCACCGGGCGAGGACGACACACCTCGACCTCCGCCATCGCCCTGGAACTGCCTGACGGTGACGGCTGGGTGATCGACACGCCGGGGGTCCGTAGCTTCGGGCTGAGTCACGTCACCCCGCAGTCGGTGCTTGACGCCTTCTCCGATCTTCACGAATTCACTCAGGACTGTCCACGGGGTTGCCGGCACACCGCCGATGAGCCCGAGTGCGGGCTGGACGAGGCGGTCGCCCGTGCCGAGCTGGCGCCGGGCCGACTCGCGTCCTTCCGGCGGATCGTGGGAGCGTTGGTCGAGCAGAGTGGCTAACGTTGGGCACATGGCCTCCTACATCGACGACCTGCGCCTGGCGCACCTGATGGCCGACAACGCCGACTCGATCACCGAGAACCGGTTCAAGGCACAAGACCTGCGGGTGACCGCCAAACCTGA
This sequence comes from uncultured Propionibacterium sp., assembly GCA_937867175.1. Lineage (GTDB taxonomy): Bacteria > Actinomycetota > Actinomycetes > Propionibacteriales > Propionibacteriaceae > Brooklawnia. The sequence goes on from CALMKG010000050.1 coordinate 12,014, forward strand.
TCGGACCGCGGTCTCGGATGCTGATCGCTTAGTCGAGGAGGCCCTGCGTCGGACGCTGGCCACCGCGCGTCCCCGTGATGCGGT
>CALMKG010000051.1 GCA_937867175.1 uncultured Propionibacterium sp.
TCCGAAACCACGCTCGCCGGCACCATCGGGCGAACCGCATCATGGATGAGGACGATGCGGGCCTTCGACAGGCGCGGATCGTCGCGGACGGCCTTCAGCCCGTTGTGCACCGACTGCTGCCGGGTCGTCCCACCGTAGGCCTGCACCACCGGGATGGGGAGTGCACCGAGTGCCGGGCCGAGTTTCTTGGCCACCTGCGGGTTGACCACGACGACCGCATCGGTGCAGCCGCCGGCCGCCATCGCCTCGACCGACATGACCAACAGCGCCTTGCCGGTGACCTTGAGGGCGGGCTTCGGGGTGGCTCCCCCGTACCGCACCCCCAGTCCCGCGCCCACGACCACCGCAACCACTGGTTCCGACATGGGTAGGAGTCTTTCACACCCCGCTCCACAGCCGACCACCGCACCGTACGCCCACCTAGAATCGACCTGGAGGCAGACCAGATCAGGAGGAGTCCCGCGATGGGCACGCAACGTCACGATCCCAAAGGGGCAACCACCAAGCGCCCGTTCCTGATCGTGAACCCCAAGACCTATCTGGGAAGCACCGACGCTGTCAGGCTGTCGCGTGCGTGCTGCGGCCGGGCGCCGACGGTTCGGGCGGCACCGGCGGCATCGTCCGCCATCCAGACTGGCGTAGCATCCTGACCGAGACACTCACCGCCATCAAGCAGTATGCGACGCCCGGCGAAGCCAACTAACCCGATTCCGAGCGCCCGACCATCACCCACGAAGAAGGAGACCCCATGTCCGATGTGCTGTGGAAAGCCGAAGTCACCAGCGTCGGCCACGAGGCCGGCGAGATGCTCGAGGCCGGCATCCTGATCCTGTTCAGCGATCCGGTGCCCGATGCCCTGGCCGATGTCAGCGTGACGCACAACTCGACTGCTGCGCCGGCACGTCCACTGCGAGCAGGCGACCAGTTCAGCTTTTCAGGACAGGCCTACGTCATCGACGAGGTGGGCGGACGCACGTACGACAACCTGGCCGAACTTGGCCATGTCGTGGTCTACGTTGATGAACCCGACCAGGAGTTGCTGCCTGGTGCAGTCAAGGTGACGGGCCCCGCGCTCGTCGTTCCTGAAATGGGGAGCAGCATCGAATTCGTCGGGGCCTGAGCAGCGCGCATCGGGCGATGCCCCCGACCCGCCAAATCCGGGCCAGACAATCAATCCTCGTACTTGTACCCCAGGCCACGCACGGTGACCAGCTGCGTCGGATGCGCCGGGTCGACCTCAATCTTCGAGCGCAGCCGTTTGACGTGCACGTCCAACGTCTTGGTGTCGCCGACATAGTCGGCGCCCCAAATCCGGTCGATCAACTGGCCGCGGGTCATCACGCGTCCTGCGTTGCGCAGCAACAACTCCAGTAGCTCGAACTCTTTCAGGGCCAGCTTGACGCGTTCGCCACGCACCCAGACCTGGTGGCGTTCCACGTCCATCCGGACGTCGCCGGC
>CALMKG010000052.1 GCA_937867175.1 uncultured Propionibacterium sp.
TCGACCTCAACAGTGACGTCGACGACGAACTCGCCCCAACCCGTGGTCACCTCGCACGCGCTCAGCCGGGCGCTGTTCCTGCTGGCGGCAAGATCAGCCACTTCGCAGGCCGGACGCCCAGCCTGCTGGGCTCGGGCAGCCGACAGCGCGACCAGGTCGGCAACCGACCGGGCACGCCCGCCGGAGGCCAACCACGATCCCTGCCAGGCCATCACCAGCCCGACCAGGAACACCCCCAAGACGACACAGACCGTGAGCATCGACCCGCTGCCCCGCTGGTCGAGAGCCCGGCAACCTCGCACGCACCTGGTCATCTGACTCACCTGCCCTCGGTGGGCGTCGCTGCGCGTCCCTGGATGGTGACCGGGCCGAACGCTCCCCAGCTTCGCTCGACGCTAACCAGCACCGTCACTTCGGTGGCCGCCTCGATCACCTGCACGGCGGCCCCGTCCGGGACGCGGCCGCGCGCCTGCGCGGCGGCCTGCTCGTCGTCGCGGCCCAACTGCCGGGCGATCTGGCCAGCCGACTCGGTGCAACGAGCCTGCAGCCCAACCAAGCCGATGCCCCAGCCCAGCAGTGCGGTGGCCAGGCAGGCGGCCAGCAGGCCGATCGCCAGTTCAAAGGTGACCATGCCCCGGTGGGCCGCGTTGGTGACCGGTAGGAACCGCGCCACTGCCCGCGGCTGGTCTTTCGTGGCTCTGTTCATCAGTCAGCTCCTCCAGCTGCCTCACGGACGGTGGCGCGGCCATGCGCATCCACCGTCCGCCAAGGCTTCGAGATTGGGTCACCCAACCATTCCGCCGACCCGGCCGATCAGGTCGAGGACGAAGCGCAGCATTGTGGTGAAGAACTCGTTGTCGTTGAAGATCTTGAGCAGCACCAAGGCCAACGCGACGGCGGCGAGGATGCCGACGGCGTACTCGGCGGTGGCCATGCCGCGCTGGCAGGCGCGACGCAGCTGGAATGCGCTCCGGCGGGCCGGGGACGGGTTCGCGAGGGCCAACCCAGTGAGCTGTGCGCTGTGCGCCGCGGTCTGGAAAGTCGTCTCGTGCTGAAGGGTGATTCGGTTGGCCATTGTCGGCTCCTTCCGGGTGGGGATCCCGCTCGCCGGGATCGCAGTCATGGTTGGCGGTCGGTGCCCGAATCGGTCAGACGGACAACACCTTGTGGACAACTCAGCGACCCTGAGTCAGCGAGCCGAGGGTCGCCGCCACGATCGGCACCACACCCACCAGCACGAACGCCGGCAGGAAGCAGCAGACCAACGGCAGCACCGAGCGGACACCCGTCGTCCGGGCGGACGTCTCGCGTTGGGCGCGGCGGCGTGCCCGGGCCTCGGCGGCGTGCACCGCCAGCACTTGGCTGATCGCGGCTCCCGAGTCTGCGCAGCGGGCCAGGTCACGAGCGGTAGGCCCCCAAACGGGGTGGGCGCGCAAGGTGGACCAGGCCTGCGCGTCCGATCGTCCGATCTCCAGGTGCCCCAGCACGCCGCGTAGCAGGCCTGCGCTGGGCTCGGGAGCCAGCGCCGCCACCTGCCGCACCGCAGCCCGCAGCGGCACCCCAGCATCTAGTGCTGCGCTGAGCAGGTCGAGGCAACCGGGTAATTGGGCCACCAACAACCGGCAACGACGACGTTGTGGTTCGGCCTCGGCCCAGCCGAGCAGGACCATCGACGCCGGCATGGCCGCGGCGCCCGCCACCAGGCCCGTCACGCGCTGTCCCAGCAGCAGCCAGACGACCGCTGCGGCGAGCAAACCCACCCGCAAGCGGCCCGCCGTGATGTGGGCGGCCCACCAGCCCCTCAGCCCCTGCGCCTGCCCGGCGGTAATCGGCGGATCGACTTCGGCAGCGGACGGCGGGCCCGCGCCACGTAGCGCCGCGATCCTCGGACCGTCCAGGCAGGCCATGGCCGTCATCAGCGAGACGGCGGCAACCACCACCATGGCGTTCATGCTTGGCCCTCATCGGCTGGCCCCACCCGACTCAGCAGCGTCGTCCAGACCAGCCCCGCGCAGACCAGGCAGACGGCCGCAGCCAGGCAGAGCTGGCCGACCCAAGTACCACTGAGGAACGCGATCGGATCACCGCCGCTGACGTAGCCGAGCGCGATCCCCAGCGCCGGCAGCGCGGCCAGCATCCGTCCGCTGGCGCGCGGCGCCGCGAGTTCAGCCTCCACCAGTCGTTCCGCCGCCGCGTCCGACCGCAATCCGTCCGCCACCCGGTTGGCAGCGTCCGCGATCGGCGCCCCTGTCACCTGACAGAGCTGCCATGACCTGGCAAGGCCGGACAACCCGTGACAGCCCGGACTCCCGGCCACCGCGCGGAGCGCTGCCGGCACATCGCCTCCGATCGCCTGGGTCGCGGCGACCGGTTGCAGCAGCGGGCTGTCGGCGGCGACCCGGGCCAACGCCCGAGCCGGCACGTCACCGACCCGCAGCTGGGCTGCGACTGCCTGGCAGGCCTGCACCACCTCGTCGGCGGCCTCGCGGCGGAGGCGTTCGGTCCGCGCCTGAGCGACCAGCCAACCAACTGTGCAGACGCAAACCAGCGCTGGGACCAGCCACACCAAGGCCTGCGGGATGAAGACTGCGGTGGCAACGATTACTCCCACGGCAACCAGCAGCGGCAACAGCGATCCCGCCGACACGACGCGCCGCTTGCCCGTCGCCGCGCCGGTCAACCACGCTGCGGCACGGCCCGACGGATCGGCCGGCCACCACAGAACACAGGCGGTCGCGAAGGACGCGCATGCCAGTCCGATCATGCCGGTTCACCACCGGCGGAAACTCCAGTCAGCTCCGCCAACTCATCGAACGCCGGTCCCGGGCGCAGTCTTCGTCCGTCCGGGCAGGCGACGGCGGTCTCGATCACCACGTGGCCGCTGGTCGCCCGTTGCACCACACCCAATTCGGTCACGCTGCGTCGTCCGTCGGGCAGCCTCGCCACTTGCACCACCACCCGCAGCGCCGCCGCCACCTGGGCGTGACAAGCCTCGCGTCCCAAGCCTCCCAACGCGGCCAGCGCCTCCAGGCGGGCGGGCACGTCGCGCACCGAATTCGCGTGCACGGTGCCGCAGCCGCCCTCGTGCCCGGTGTTCAGCGCCGTCAACAAGTCGCACAGTTCGCCGCCACGCACCTCGCCAAGCACCAGCCGGTCTGGGCGCATCCGCAGCGCCTGCCTGACCAGATCGGTCATCGTGATCGCGCCGGCTCCCTCGGAGTTCGGGGCACGGCATTCGAGCCGCACGCAATGCGGATGGTCAGGCGCGAGTTCGCGGGAGTCCTCGACGATCAGCAGCCGCTGTCCGGCCGGGACGAGGCCCAGCAGCCCCGCCAGCAAGGTCGTCTTGCCCGACCCGGTGCCACCCGAAACCAGGAAGGCGACACGGGAGGCCATCAGCGCCCGTAGGAACTCGGCCATCGGCTCGGTGATCGACCCGTTGACCACCCAGTCGGCGATGGCGAACGACCGTCGTGCCGGCACGCGCAGCGACAGGCAGGTGCCGGGGTCTGCGATCGTCGACAGCACCGCGTGCAGCCGGGTGCCATCAGCGAGCCGGGCATCCACGAAAGGACAGGCGTCGTCCAAGCGGCGTCCGACGCTGGCCGCCAGCCGAGTCGCCAGCCGCCGCACCTCGTCGTCGGACTCGAAGACCACCCCGGTCGGCTCCAGCCCGAGGCCGCGGTCCATCAGCACCTGATCTGGCCCATTGACCAGCACGTCGGTCAGCCCGGGTAGGCGAAGCAGCGGTTCCAGACGGCCCGCCCCCACGCTGCCGCGCCGCAGCGCCTCGACCGCGTAGAGCACCATGGCGTCACTGACGACCAGCCCGAGCCCTCGCAGCGCCTCTGCCACGTCCTGTGGCGTCCAAGGACGCCCCAGCCCAGCCAACTGGACGCGCAGCATCTCGACCTCGTGCTCGTTCACGATCCGGCCACCTCGTCACCGAGCAGGCCGTCGAGCAGCCGGTCGCAGGCCTTGGCGAACCTGCTGCCACCCAAGCCGGGTGGCGTCCCCGATTCCAGGGCCTGCGGCAGCGAACCGTCGTGCGGCACCACCCCTAGGATCGGCAGGCCGATGGTCTCACCGACCAGGGCGGCATCCAAGCGTCTGCCCGGGCCGGTCCGCACCACCGCCATCGCGTCGTCAAGCGTCTGCGCGGCCACCTTTGATCTGGCCGCGACTACGGCCTTCACCTCGGCAGCTACCACCAGCAAGGTCTGCGCGGTGCGGGCGCCGAGCCCCGGGTCTGGGTACGCGCCGGCGTCCAAGACCACCAGGTCGTGGCTGCGACCCAGGGACGCCAGAACCGCCTGCACCGCCTCGGCCCGCGGCAGGCCGACTGTGGCGCGCGACGGCTGGTCGCGTGATGTCCGCGATCGCCCGGTGGAGACCAGGTCGACACCGCTGACGTTGGGCAACTGGCCACGCAGGTCGCCGATGTGGCCGGTCGCCGATGCGAGATCTGGCCACCGCCAGCCCTTGGCCTGCTCGGCCCCGAAAACCAAGTCGACGCCGCCACCACACGGGTCGAGTTCGACCAAAGCCACCTGCAGACCCTGTCGATGTCCGCGCTGCGCCAGGCCGCAGGCCAGCGTGGTCGCCCCGACCCCGCCCGAGCCGCCAACCAGCCGCAGCAGGGCGGCCCCGCCCGTGCCCAGTTCATCGCGCCCCACCAGCAGCGAACTGACGAAGCCCGTCTGGTCTGGCAGCACCATCACCGGCGCATCCAGGGGCACCGACCAGGCAAGCAGCGCTGCCGCGTCGGGGCCGCACAGATGGATGCCGCGACGCACGGGCAGCCCCAGCCCGACCACGGTGGCGGCCATGTCGGCGCCTACCAGCACGACCGGCGCGCCAGCCCAGTTGCGCCGAAGCATTTCGGTATCACGGGCCACCACCACCCCCACCTGCGCAGCGGCGGCTGCGGCGAGGACGGTTTCTATCAGGGCGGCGTCCCGCGAGACGAGCATCGACAT
>CALMKG010000053.1 GCA_937867175.1 uncultured Propionibacterium sp.
GACACGGCAGCGAAACCCAGCACGCCCAGGGCGTGACCACCGCTCAACGCAAGCATCTGCTGCACCGGGAACGCGTAGATGTAGACGCCGTAGGAGATGTCGTTGCGGGCACCCAACCTGACCGGAAGCCGTCCGCCGAGGACCAGTAGAACGTAGCCGAGCAGCAGGGGCGCAACACCCAGGTACCACGGGTAGGAGGCGATCCGGATCGCGACGACTGCGACGCCGGCGATACTCGCTGCCACCAGCGAGGACCGGATCCAACCGCCGAGGAAGTACAGCGCCATGCCCGCTGTGAAGAAGGCGAAGAACCGCTTGGCGTCCAAATCCAGCCACGGGGTGCCGAATATGTCGTAGCCCCACTCCCCCAACGCCGCCACACCGGCCGCCACAGCGAGCACCGGCACGATGAAGGCCGCGTACTTGCGGATCGGGGGAAGCCAGAGCAGGACGGCCGCCAACAAGTACGCCCTGAACTCGTAGATCAACGTCCAAAGGGAGCTGTTCCACTCGTATGGGAAGGGTACGGTCTCGAGGGTGTTGTCGATGCCCCATTGATGGATCTGCAGACCGCCGTTGGCGACCACGTACTCGATGGCGCTCTGCCGGATGTACTCCTCACCCGGGTACCGGCCGGCGAGGGGCGCGAAGACGAAGGCGACCACCACGATGCACACCCAGAACCCCGGCATGATTCGCAGCACGCGACGCCACAGGAACGCAAGCAAGCCCAGTCGCATGCGGCTACCGGCGATCAGGAAACCTGACAGCACGAAGAAGCCGTCCACCGCACTGTCTGCCCAAGTCTCCAGCCATGGGTAGGGGAATCCGCCCAGCGGAACCGAGTGGCCCAAGATCACCGTGGTGGCGAGGATCAGCCGCAGAAAGTTGAGCGCGTTGTCGTGGCCACCCAGAGCGCCCGACAACGAGGTGTCGGGCTTGTCGATCGCCTGGTTCGGATCGCGATCGATCCCCGTCGTCGAAGTCACCTCAGCCCTACGTCAGGCCCGACTGTTCGGTGCGCACCAGGATGCGGCCGCATTCCTCACAGCGCAGCACCAGATCAGGGGACGCGGTCGCGTGCTTCTTCAGTTCAGACATGTCGAGTTCCAGCCCGCAGCCGGTGCAACGGCGGGCCCGTAGCTCTGCGGCCCCGGTGCCGCCGGCGCGCTGCGCGATCTTCTCGTAGAGGGCCACCAGTTCGGCGGGGAGCCGCTGCGCAAGGCCGGCGCGTTGCTCGGCCAACTGCCCGATCTTCGCGTCCAACTCCTTGCCGGACGCATCACGGTCGGCGAGCAGCGTCCGCATCTGGGTCTCCACCTCACCCCGCTGGGCGATCAGCCGGTCGCGGACCGCCGTCTCGTCCTCGACCTGCTGCATGATCTCAAGCTGGGTGTCCTCCAGCGAGTTGATGCGACCGGACAGATGCGTGGTTTCGGCGATCATCGACTGCAGCGCCTTGGCGTCCACGGCACCGGTGTCGATCATCTTCTGGTTGCGTTCCCGGCGCGCGCGGGCGGGCACCAGGTCGGATTCGATGCGGTCCTGCTCGGCCTCGGCGTCCCCCAGTCTGGTTTCGGAGGCGATCACCTGCTCGCTCAGGTGGCCGCGCTTGCCCGCCAACTCGGCCAGCTTCGCGTGCTCCGGGAGAGTTGCCTTACGATGTCGCAACTGGGCCGTCTGGGTGTCCAGGTCGGCGATCAGCAGCAGCGCGCGCTGGGCGCTCGGGTCAGCCTGCATGTTGAACCTCCGTCGGCCAGCCTAGTGGGTGCGGCCAGGGTCGGCTGGCGGCGACGGTACTCCCGTCCGGCAGACCCGGGTTGGTCAGGGCATAGGATCGACAGGGTTGATGACGCGACGCAGTTGGAGGACAGATGGTGAGCGAACAGCGGCCGGACCTGCCGAACAGGCAGACGCCCTTCTCGGAAGCGTTCAAAAAGTTCATTGCCGCCGATTGGGCGCCCTACGCCACCACCTCGCCCACGGTCTTGCCGGGGGCGATCGCGGCGGCCTCCCACCGCGACCAGTTGTCGGCGCGCTATCCCGGCGAGCGGCTCATCGTGCCTGCTGGTGGGCTGAAGGTGCGCAGCAACGACACCGACCACCGCTTCCGTCCGCATTCTGCGTTCACCTGGCTGACCGGCCTGGGCACCGACCGGGAGCCCGACGCGGTGCTGGTCATGGAGCCCGCCCCCGGCGGCCACGAAGCCACGCTGTACTTCCATCCGCGGGTGCCGCGCACCGACGAGGAGTTCTACGCGAATTCACGCTACGGCGAGATGTGGGTGGGTCAGCGGGAGTCGCTGGTCGAGATGGCGGCACTCGCGCGGCTACGCACCGCCGACATCAACGACCTGGAGCCTGCGCTCCAACTGCTGGCGTCCACCACCCCAACCCGGATGCTGCGTGAGGCCAACCGTGAACTCGCCGACAAGCTGGACGCCTGGCGGGGCCGCGCCGAGCAGGCCGATGCCGATTTCGTGGTCGCGCTAAGTGAACTCCGCCTGATCAAGGACGCTTACGAGATCGAGCAGCTGCGGCAGGCGTGCCGGGCAACGGCGGTGGGCTTCGAGGCCGTCGTCCGGGAACTGCCGAACGCGCTGGCCAACGGACGCGGTGAGCGCTGGGTCGAGGGGGTCTTCGGTCTGCATGCCCGTCATCAGGGCAACGCAGTGGGCTACGACACCATCGCGGCGTCCGGCGACCACGCCAACACCCTGCACTGGATTCGCAACGACGGTGACCTGCGCGAAGGCGACCTGCTGTTGCTGGACGCCGGAGTCGAACTCGACAGCCTGTTCACCGCCGACGTCACCCGGACGCTGCCGGTGTCCGGACGCTTCAGCCCAGCCCAGCGCAAGGTCTACGACGCGGTGCTGGCCGCCCAGCGGGCAGGTATGGAGGCCGCCAAGCCAGGCGCCAAGTTCGCCGACGTGCACCAGGCGGCCATCACCGTCATCGCACAGCACCTCGAACAGTGGGGCCTGCTCCCCGTCAGCGCGGCCGAATCGCTTGATCCCGAGATCGGTGGGCAGTACCGCCGCTGGATGGTGCATGGCACCAGCCACCACCTGGGCCTCGACGTGCACGACTGCGCCCAGGCCCGCCGCGAGAACTACCGCGATGGCGTCCTGAAGCCGGGCATGGTGATCACCGTCGAGCCGGGCATCTACTTCAAGTCGACCGACTTGTTGGTGCCCGAAGAGTTGCGCGGCATCGGCGTACGCATCGAGGACGACATCGTGATCACCAATACCGG
>CALMKG010000054.1 GCA_937867175.1 uncultured Propionibacterium sp.
GCTCGAGGGGCCGAAGCCGTCTACCCACCCCCAGGAGACAAATCATCGCGCAGCAACCGCTCTCAGAGCACAAGAATATACGATGTTCAAACGAATACAAGTTGGTCTTGCGAAGCTTCTTGGACGATTTGAGCCGAGACGTCTACGCTTGGCAGGGTTGTGCCGGGCCCCATAGCTCAGGGGATAGAGCAGAGGTTTCCTAAACCTTGTGTCGCAGGTTCGATTCCTGCTGGGGCCGCAAATCAGCTTGTGAAGGTGGTAATCGATGGCAGCGCCGGACGAGGGATCGGTGCGGGTGGCCGGGTTGGTGGCACGGGCGCTCACCGGTGAGCCCATCGAGTTGGGTGCCGCCCGGTCTGCTGGCGAGCTCGGCGCAGCATTGCAGGACGCCGGTTGGGACGTCGGCAGGCTGGTCGAACTGCGAGATCGCCGGCGTGCGGCGGGGCTGGCCTGGCCATTTGTGCTCACCGCGGCCGAGCGTGGCGCGGTAGGGGCTGCCCAATTGCACTCGATGGTCCAGCTGGTGCTGGACGACCTCGGCATCGTCCCCAGAGCGATGGTGCGCGACTGGGACGCTCCGCTCAGTGCTCGCGACCGAGCGTTGCTGGCTGATCGCCCGCCCCATCACGGAAACGTGGGTTGAGCTCGTCGCTCAGGCTGCACAAGGTTGGTGACCGGACGCCGAGTCAGCCCAGCACGATCGCCATCCGCATCTGGGTGGATGCAGCCGCCAGCGTCGCCGCGGTCTGCGGATCGGCCGCCACCACCACCATGGCGCCGGATTCGCCGCCAAGGCTGCCGTTGCCGGCAGCAGTCGGTAGCGCGGCCACCCGCACGCCGCTGGCCAGGTCGATCGCCGTACCGTCGATCGTCGCGCCAACCACGGTGATGCGGTCGCCCACCTGAAGCAGGGCGGCGGTGGTGGCGTCCGGCACGCGGAAGGGGACGAGTCGCTCGTTGGGTCCGGCGCTGCCGTCACGTCCGGACAGGGTGCTGGCAGTCGTGAGGACACTGCCCGCGGTCAGGGCTCCGGTGAGGGTGCGCCCGACTGCCTCTGCGGAATCGACGAGCGCCCCCTCGGGTAGATAGTCGAGGGGTATCTCGGAGACTCGCAAGTCGGTTTCGGTCAGCAGGGTTCCGGCGGCGAGTGGATGGCTCGCCACCAAGGCGAGGGCGGTTTCTGGTTTCGCAGGTGCCAGCAGTGTTAGCACGGCGAACAGGCAGATTACGGCCGCGACGGTGCCCAGTGAACGACGATGCCAGCGTGCGGCGCGGGCCAGGCGGGTGAAGGCTTCAGCAGGGGTCACGCCGAGCATGATTGTCGGCCGCAACCCGAATCCGTCAGTTATCCACAGACGCGGGGAAGATCTCGTGTTTCCGAGAGGCGCTCAGGCGGCTGCGTGGTCCTTGGCGCCGGACGTTTCCTTGGCGCCGGACGATTCCTTGATGGCGGGTGCGGGGCTGGAATCTGCCGACGGGGTGCCACTGTCACTCTTCGAAATCGCGACGGACTTCGACTTTCGCGAGTCGGTTGCATAGAAGCCGGAGCCCTTGAAGACAATGCCGACGGGCGAGAAGACCTTGCGCAGCGAGCCACCACAGTCGGGGCAGTCGGTCAGTGGCGCGTCAGTGAACTTCTGGAAGGCCTCCAACTCATTGGCACAGGCCTGACAGCGGTACTGGTAGGTAGGCATCGCCCTGCTTTCGTCGAGACGTTGCGGGTGGCAGCCGGGCGCGGGTTGGCACTCAGAGCTCCCGACTGCCAATGATAACGCGTCGGGGGCCGCAGGTCATTCCCGGATGGCACAGTTGCCAAACCGCAACAGCCTAGTCGGTGATCGAGGTGCGGATCGTCCGGGTGGGCGTCACCAGCCAGTCGACCGTCTGATCATGGGGCAGCTGGGGCTGGGCCTGCACTTCGTCGTCGTTGAGGAGCACAAGCACCGGGGTGCCAGGGCGCCGATGGAGCAGCGCACGATCGAACCAGCCGCCGCCGGTGCCGATCCGGCTCCCGTCGGGGCCGGCGCCGAGGGCCGACGCGATCACCAGTTCGGCTCGGGCCAGGGCGTCCGCACCCAGCCCCGGGCCGCCCGGTTCGGGGATGCCGAACGGACCCTCGGTGAGCTCCTTCCGGCTGGAGAACCAGGCCCAGTCGGGTACCCGCCGAGGTGTGCCGTCCGCGCGGATGCCGATCTTGGGCACCAGCAGCCGGTACCGCTTCACCAGGTGGTCGGTCAGATCGAGCGTGCCCGGCTCGTAGTCGCGCGACAGGTAGCATGCGATCACTCGGCCTTCAGGAACCAGCGTCGCCACCAGTTCGACCGCCCGCGCATCTCGTTCACGGTCATCGGCCAACCGTTGCGCCTCGGGACGCGATTGGCGGACCCGGTTCGCCTCGGCTCGGATCTTGTAACGTGCTGCGGGGTCTGCTGGGTCATGTCGGACCATGCCCCTATCGTAGGAGCCATGCGCTTGTTCAAACGTCGCACATCTGCCCCGGAGCCCGTGGTCCAGCAGCAGGAGGTCATCCCGGAGCCGGTGCTGCCCGATCCGCCACCCACCGACGAGCGTGGCCGCCGCTCCCTTGCGGCACAGCGCGACTACCTGCTTTCCGTGATCGAGCCGCTCCCTGCCTTCGGCATGTACCTGTTGGATGCGTGGGGCACGGCAGTGTGCGAGGACATCGTCGCCGACAGCCACCTTCCTGCCGATGACCTCGCGGTTGCGAACGGTTTCGCGGTGCGCGCCGGCGACTTGGAGGGTCTGGACTCCGATGCGACCGCCACGCTCCGCGTCCGTGACGACGACAAGGTGACCAAGGTGGGTTCCGCCGTGCAGGTGCGTGCGGGCCAAGTCATGCCCGAAGGTGCTGACGCGGTCATCCCGGCCGAGCGCGGCACGCTGGATGGCAACGTACTGACGGTTCGTGGCCGGGTCCGCAGCGGCGACCATGTGCGCTGGACAGGGTCGGACGTCCGGGTCGGCGTGCCGATCATGCGGTCGGGCGACCGGCTGGACGCAAGGCGCAGCGCCCTGCTGGCGATGGCCGGGATCGACCGAGTGCTGGCCAGGCCGCGGCCACGTGTCGTGGTGCTCAGTGTGGCCGACGAGGCGTCCGACCCGAGCGACGCCGAATCGCATCTGCTGGCTGCCTTGGCACGGGCGGACGGCGCCCAGGTCTGGCGGGTCGGGCTGCCTGTCGGGCCTGATCGAGAACTCCACGACGCCATCAGTGACCAACTGATCCGCGCCGACATCGTGGTTGCCTCGGGCCCGCTCGACAGCGACGCCCAGCTGGTGCGGGTGGTCCAGCAGATGGGCGAGGCAGACCTTGCAGATGTTGCCCTTGAGCCGGGCGGACGGATGGGGTTCGCTCTGGTGGGTGAAGACCGGGTGCCGCTGGCAATGCTGCCGGACGACCCGGTGGCGGCCTACGTCGGCTACCAGGTCTTCGTGCGTCCGTTGGTGCGTCGGCTGATGGGGGCACCCGTGGTCACCACCGAACAGGTGAGCTGCTTGGCCGGCGGTGAACTGACGGGCGGGCTGGACGTGGTCCAGGTTCGCTTCGGTACCATTCGCGAACAGCAGGGTGAGAAGGTCGTGGTGCCGCTCGGCCAACCCGACCACCCCCGGCTGGCTGACGTGGTCGGTGCGGACGCGATGATCGTCCTCGACGAGGAGTCCGCCTCGGTCCAACTTGGTGAGCGCGTCGGCTGCTGGCTGCTGGACGATTGAAGTGTCCGATCCGAGGCCGCGCCGGCGGCTACCGGATGGTGTCGTGCTCCCGGCGGCGCATCGGTGGCCGGTCTCGTTGCGTGCCGGGGCTGTCGTTCTTCGCCCGATCGGGCGCCGCGAGGAGCTGATCTGGGAGGGCCTGCGCGCGGCGAACCACCAGTGGACGTCTGAGTGGGACTCCACCGTGCCGCCGGAGGCCAACACCCAACCCCTGGCCTTCCCGAGCTGGCTCAGGTGGGCCCACAAGCAGGCCAAGGCCGGCCGGGCGCTGCCGTTCGGTTTGGCGTACGACCCCGGCTGGCCCGACCGGCCGCGTCCCACCGAACACACTCGACTTGTCGGCCAACTGTCGGTTTCCGGCATCGTTGAAGGCTCAGCCAGGTCCGCAGCGATCGGCTACTGGATCGACAGGCAATACGCAGGACGCGGCATCGTCCCGACCGCGGTGGCGTTGGCCTGTGACTACTGCTGGCAGGTGATGCGCCTGCACCGCATCGAAATCTGCATTCGCCCCGAGAACGGACGCAGCCTGCGGGTGGTGGAGAAGCTGGGCTTCCGCGAGGAGGGCATGCGCCCCCGCTTCCTGCACATCAACGGCGACTGGCGCGACCACCGGGTCTTCGCGCTGAACGCCGAGGAAGTACCCGATGGTCTGTTGAACCGCTACCTCGCCGGTCGTGGATAGCCGGGCACACGCGGCGCGCCTATCCCGATCCGTGGCGGCCAACCCCTAAGTTGGTCGCGTGCTGGCAGGGGTGATCTTCGGGGTGATAGCGATCGCATGGATCGTCTATCTCGTTCCCTACATCCTTGCCCGGCGTGAGCAGGACTTCCCCCTCGATCAAGACGTCATCGACCAGTTCGCAGAATCGATGCAGCTCGTCCGGCGAGGCGGGGAGCCAGCGCCCGGGTACCTGATCGATTCTGGTGCCGGCGTCTCCACGCCACTGACCCGACGAGCTGCCCGCCACAACTTCCGCCAGGCGTCCCGGATCGCCCGACGGCGGCGCCGCAGGGGACTCATGGTGAACCTGTTGCTGCTTGTCGCAGGGGTGGTGCTGCCGTTCGTCCTGCCGATTTCGCGGTGGTGGACGGCGCTGCCGGTGGCACTGCTGATCGGCTGGCTGGTGCTCAGCCGGATCAGCGTGGTCGCCCTCGCGCGAATGCTGAAGTCTGAGCGTGGGCGGATCGAGTTCGGCGACGAGGAGCAGACCATCGTCATCGGCGAGCACAGCGAGGACGAAACTGTCGCGCTGGTCATCGAGACCGAGCGTTCGGTCGAGATCACCGGCCCGGTCAGTGACACCCTCGGCTCGCTGTGGGATCCTATCCCGGTCACCCCGACCACTTACGTGTCGCGTCCATTGCTGCCGCGTTCGGTGCGCACGATCGACCTGTCCGCCCCGGTGGCGTCCAGTGAATTGCGTCCGGTGATCGCTGAAAGGCCCGCCGAGCGGGTTTCCGACGAGGACGGACTGCCGCGCGCGGTCGGTGAGTAGGCAAGCGGGCGGGCCATTTTGGGTCGATGCGCCGGTGTCGTGTACGATTTCTAGGTACCGCGAAAGCGGCATGGGGCTATGGCGCAGCTGGTAGCGCGTCTCGTTCGCAATGAGAAGGTCAGGGGTTCGAATCCCCTTAGCTCCACC
>CALMKG010000055.1 GCA_937867175.1 uncultured Propionibacterium sp.
CGGTATATCCAGCTTCGGTCAGGTTTTCGCGCAGCGGTTGGGTGTTAAGCATGGCTAATCCTCCAGTCCGAAGTCACGAGCGGTAGCCGCAAACTCGCAGGTGGCGCACTGGCACCAGCTATCGGGTTCCCAGTTGGTCCACTCGAAGTCGTCAGTGCCATCGTCATAGACCAGCACGGTGGACGTGCAAGCAATACGGAACGGGCCTTCGGACTCGCAATTTGGACATTGCATCCCCTCAAGTATGTTGGTGTTAGGCATGGTTAGTCTCCTGAGCAGCGGCCAGCATCCGCAGGACACTGCCGGACTGGGTGTGGGGGTTGAGCAGGTCGTTCATGGCGTCGACCGACAACTTGCGGGTCTCGATGTAGTACGGCTTGGCGTAGGCGTGGTGCTTGGACGTAGTGCGAGAGAACCGATCCTGGTTCTCGAACCATAGACCCGCCGCGTGGATCAGCAGGGGCCAGTCGTAACGGTAGGAGAACACGGCGTAGAGCTTGTCGAACTGCCGGCCGAAGATGTTGTTGCCTTTGAACTCTTTGAGATTGGCAACGTGGTCGCGGACATCGCGGAGTGGGACGTAGGGCATGGTGTGTACCTCCGTAAGTTAGGTGTGAGAAGACCAGGACGGGTTAGTGAGGTCGCCGTGATTCATCAGGCCACCGACCAGGATGCGTTCATGGTCAGCATCGGGCAGGGGCTCGCCGTAGTTGTCCACAGGGATAGCGCGGATGGACCAGTCGAAGTAATTACTCAGCAGCACATCGGGGTAGTCCGGGTGCCGGAAGATGTCGCGGTTGGGACACCAGATGTGCAGCTCACCCATCTTTCCAGCCTGACGGCACCAGAGGGAGGTGGGGTCGCCATCCTCGGGGTAGTCCGAGCGGTGATCGCACCAGCCGCCTTGGAAAAAACGCAGCAGCCAATGGTGCAGGTACTCGTTGCCTGGCTGGGACATGGTGTTATGGAAGACAGTCGCGCTGAGTTTGTTCATGAATTTGACGTTCATGGTGTGCTCCAGGTAAGTGAGTGGGTGCGCCATCCGTGGCACGGGGGTGTTAGTTCATGTGGATGGTCTTGCCGAACGGGGCGGCGTAAGACGACGTAGAGATCGTCAAGTGCGGATAAGTGACCACGCTGGGGTCAGGCCAGTAGACGTAGCCATCGGTCATGCAGACCACCAGGTCAGGCGTCAGGGCGTTTTCAGCCAGCCACTTCGGCACGCAGGTGTAGTCCGTACCGCCGCCACCGATAGGCTCCATGGCTTCGAGATCGGAGGGGTCCAGCACCTCGACGGCGTTGACGCCGGTATCCCACCAGAGGACCCAGGTCTCGCGGGGGGACAGGGTCTCCATGATGCTGCGCATCTCGCCCATGAATAGGCCCAGCTCCTCGGGGCCAATGGAACCCGATGCGTCCACGGCGATGACCATGGCGTTGATCTCATGCCCGTCGCGGCCGGGATACGGCACGTAGGGGGGATTGCACAAGCGACGGCGGTTGATCCGTGACCAGGTGGTATCGTCGCGGCCGGGGACCTGGATACAGAACTGCCGGGCTTCTTCGTCCCAAGGGACCTTGGGTTCGAGTACGTCGCCAACGAGCTTGGCCAGTCCGCCACCCATGCCCTTGCCCGCTGCCTTGGCCGCCGCAGCGGCGGAAGCGACGTTGGCCTTGACCTGTTCGTCAAGTTCTTGCTCGGTCTGCGGGGCGCCCGTGCCTGGCTCTGTAGGCGGCTCAAGATGCTCGTCGAAGCCGCCGTGGCTCTGACCCTTGCCTTGGCCTTCGCCGGGCTGATCACCCGGCTCGCCGCTGTCCTCGCCTTCGTCATCGTCATCCGGCTCGTCCGGCAGCTGCTCGTAGATTTGGTCGACGGTGAGGTGAGAGCCATACTGCGGATTCAGCAGACCGCCGTGCGGCATCCGACCGACGTTGGACTCGGTGAGGATGGCGTTGACGTAGTAGTCGCACGCCTGCTTGAACTTCTTGAGCTTGAACGGCTGCATGTCGGGACCGAAGCCGCGACGGTGGTACATGGCACCGCGAAGATGGTGACCAAGGATGTCGTGCAAGGTCTCGTGGGCCAGCAGGAACAGGCGTTCGTCGAGGTGCAGACCACAGAACCAGTCGCCCACGGTGTGGGTCTTGCCGTCAGTCTGGGCAGTCTTGACTGCCGGGTCGTACTTGAGATCGCACTTGGTCAACAAGTGGCTGGCAAAGAACGGTTGTTTCATTAAGAGCCGCGCACGGGCAGCAATGACGGGTTCGGGTAGTTGCATGGTGTGCTCCGATGAGAGGTGCGCGTCCGTGCGCAGTGAGGGTGTTAGATGTTGGCGTCGAGGACCAGGGCCTTGTGCTGGCTGAGCCAGCGCACCGCCTCGGGGTTGTTCATGGTGATGGCGCCACCGTGAGACTTGTTGAGTTCAACCATGGCCTTGACGGCCAGCTCAATAGTGGGCAGGCGCATGATGTACTTGAGGGCGGGAGCAAGGTGCAGCACGTCTTCCATCGCCAGCGACATGGCCATGTTGCACGCCGCGTACTGGGCGTCGACGGCATGGGGGGCAGGGATAACCGCCGTGTCCGGGTTGGACAGTACCTCCTGGCGGGTCGGCAATTGCTCAGCCACCCGAGCGAAGGCAAAGAACTCCAGGCTGGCCGCTTCCCCGATCATGCCGTAGGCGAGGTTCCTAGTGAACACGTTGTCTTCGACGTGCGTGATGTCCTTGGCATGGGTGGTGTTCCACGTCCCGAGATACTTGGAGAACTCGGTGAATGACCTATAGGTACAGAACGCGCCATCGCGTGGTGGCACGGCCTCAGCGAAGTGGGTGGGGAAGCGTTCAGCGAACGCAATGCTGATCGGCGGGAGGGAGATGCTGCGGGCGTGCCGTGCCCAATGCTCAATCGGCAACTCGACGTTGAGCCGGGGCATCCGGTTGGTCAGCATGGCGTGCTGCCGCGTCTCGCCTGAGCTGTCCTGTTGGCGGTTGCCAGTAGCCACCAGCCAGACGTTGCTGGGCAAGGGGTATTCCCCGATCCGGTAGTTCTGGAGAAGGTCGGCCGTGACCTTCTGCATTGCGCTGTCGCACTTGGTGAACTCGTCGAGGATCACCAGCACCTGCCCGTCCTTGAAGCACGGGGACCGCTCGATCCGATCCAGCAGGTCCGGTTTGGCGTAGCGGTAGGTCGGCCACTCGGTGTTGCGCATGGGGATGGGCAGGCCGCGCACGTCTGGGGCCTCCTTGTTAGACAGAATCTCGACGATGACAGCCGTGGGCTTGCCGGTGAGCTTGGACCAGGCAGCGGCGAAGTCGGTCTCCATGATGGTGGTCTTGCCACAGCCTGGCGCGCCAACGATCAGGATGGGTTTTATGTGCCCGTTGACCATGGTGTTGGCCAGGGTGGAGATGTTGTTGACCAGCTCGTAGATGTTCATGAGTTAGTGCCTTGGTTGATGGTGTGAGTGGGTGTGATGGTGTGTGTACGCACGTCCGTGTGCAGGTGGGGTGTTAGTCCCAGTCTTCGCCCGCCAAGGCCTGAGCGAGTTCGGCGGCACGGTCAGCTACCAGCCCTGCGTGGTACGGGGCGGACTTGAGGTAGTCGGCGGACAGGGCCGCCGGGTTGAGGGTGTCGACGATGGTGTCGACGATGGACAGCAGCTTGCTCCCGGCATCGGTCTCGGGGATGGCGAAGGCACGGGCCTTGGCCACGGCATCCTGCACGTTGGTAACCAGGGACTCATAGATCGCCGGGGCCTTGCCGGTGCGGGCATGGGCAGGCGTGCCGTGGTAGTCACGCAGCTTGTTGAGGTTGGTCGCCATGTTGGACAGCAGCTCGGCCATGTCCTTGGCCAAAGCCTGGCTGGCGTTGGCCAGCATCCGCCGCTGGTGCGCTTCGAGCTGAGACTCCAGGGCCTCACGGGTCTGGCGATCCAACGGCATGTTGGCCAGGGTGCTGGCATCCGCGATAGGGAACGGGCCTTCGAGTGTCACGGCGAAGCCATCGTTGATGGCTTGCTGGTCCGGGTACTCGGTGAGATCGAAGCTATTCCCCAGGGCCTGGCCGTGGTAACTGGCCGTCTCGATGGCACGCACGATGCCGGGGTAGGCATAGACGAACGCCTGGTGGGCGGCACGGAACTCGCTGAGGGCCTGGTTCCACTCGGCCATGAAGCTGCCGTCAGCGATAACACGGCTGGGGATGACCTTGTCGCCATCAGCCTTCTGACCATCGGCGGACCTGCCAACCGTCAGCGTGTGCTTGTTGAACACGGCACGGCAGGCGTTGATCGCCTTGGTCAGGGCCTTCAGCTCAGTGTCGAATCCGGGCGGAATCAGCGAACGCGACACGCGGTAGCTGTCCTCGCTGGCGTTGTCGTGGGTAGCCACGACGGTCTTCCCAGGCTTGTACTGCTTGGCGAAGCCAATGGCTGAAGTCGACAGCTTGATGCCCATGTAGGCGGTGGAGACCAGGGTGGAGATGGAGGGGGTGTTAGACATGTGTAACTCCGTGAGTTGGTTAGAACGGCAGTGAAGACAGGAAGAGATCATGGGCGACGGGCCGGCCCA
Organism: uncultured Propionibacterium sp.; assembly: GCA_937867175.1. Lineage (GTDB taxonomy): Bacteria > Actinomycetota > Actinomycetes > Propionibacteriales > Propionibacteriaceae > Brooklawnia. The sequence continues at coordinate 4,572 of CALMKG010000055.1, forward strand.
TGAACCTGGCAACGGTGATGCAGGCACGGCGGTGCCGGCGGTAGAAGTCAGCAACGAGTTCGCGCAGCACGGTGTCATCGGTGATGCCTTGGTCAGTCAGTTCGTCCAGGCACTCGGATTCGGCCATGCGCTGGCCGATGTAGGTGATCTCCTGGAGGGTGTAGGGGTAGCTGATTTGTGGTGTGCAGTTCATGATGTAGGGGCCTGTGTGGTGTGCGGCACCACGTGGTGATGGTGCCGTGATGGGGTTAGTGGGTGTTAGGCATACCACTTGTCGATGAGCTGGTACGCGGCAACGAGGTCCGGGTAGCCTAGCTCGGTAAGGAACTGGCACAGCACGCGGTCAGCCTCAGCGTGAGCGACTTCGGTGTCGTCAGAAGATTGCAGCGTGCGCAGCATGTCGATGGCGTCTTGTTCGGTCATGGTGTGTTCTCAGTACCAATAGAAGTTTTGGGTCTTGAAGCGGCACGGGGTGCGAGAACGCACCCACGTGGCCGGGGACGTGAACACGTCGCGGTAGAACGCACGGAAGCTGTTGTCCGCGTTGCGGCGCTTGGCGCGCTCGGTAGCTGACACGTAATCAGCACGTTCCCAGAAGGTGTACACATCGTAGGCTTCGGAGTGCAGATCGTTGGCTAGGTCCCCGCACACTGGGTACACGGGTAGGATCATCCTGGTCTCCAGGATGCCTTCGTCGATGGCACGGGGGGCGGGCAGGGACCTGACAGGAGAATGGCGCATAGTGGGCCTCACAAATAGTCGGGACGATCAAAGTCGTCCATGGCGTCGTACCAATCTGGCAGCGTGGGGAC
>CALMKG010000056.1 GCA_937867175.1 uncultured Propionibacterium sp.
CAGTGCCGGAACCTCGTAACAGCGGCTCAAGGCCGAGCCGAGACAGTGAGGAGCCATGCAAGATCCGTTGGTCATCGCGATCGACACTTCGACTACGGCCACCAAAGCGATCATCGTCGATGCCACAGGCAGGGTGCTGGCGCAGGGGAAGCGTGAGTTCCCGCTCGCCAATCCGCAGACGAGCTTCTATGAGCACAATCCGCTCGACTGGTGGCAATCCACCGATGAGTCGATCACCGAAGCCATTTCGCTCCTGACCCCGTCGCAGAAGGACCGCATCGTCGCGATGGGTATCACCCACCAGCGTGAGACCTTCGCCTTGTTTGACAAGAAGGCGAACCCGCTACGATCCGGCATCATCTGGATGGACGGCCGCGCCACGGAGCAGATCCATAGGTATGGCACGCCCGAAATTCACGCCCTGTCGGGCAAGCCACCGGACATCACCCCGGCGCTGTACAAGATCGCCTGGGTCAAGGAGCACCAGCCGGCCATGCTTTACGGTGCCTACAAGGTCGTCGACGTGCACTGCTACGTCGTCTACAAGCTGACCGGACAGTGGATCTCCTCGGTTGCCTGCGCGGATTCGCTGGGTCTGTTCGACATCGCCAAGCAGGACTACGATCCCGGGCTGCTGGAGATCGCCGGTGTCACTCGCGAGCAGATGGCCGACCTGAAGAAGCCGGGCGAGATCATCGGGGACATCAACAAGGAGGTCACCGAGCGCTGGGGCCTCAAGCAGACCATCCAACTGGTTGCGGGCATGGGTGACGGACAGGCCGCCGGGGTCGGTGCCGCCGCAGTCGATCCCGACACCATGTACCTCAACTTCGGCACCGCCGTCGTTGGCGGCGTGCATGGCCCCGACTACCGCTACGGCAAGGCCTATCGCACCCTCGCCGCTGGCATCCCGGACTGGTACGACTTCGAACTGCTCGTCAGCTCGGGTGCATTCCTCACCACCTGGTTCCGCGAGGCTCTCGGCGACCCGCAACTGGGCGCGAAGGTCGACCCCAAGCTCGAGGCGGACGCCACCGCGGTCCCCGTCGGGTGCCTTGGCCTGATCACCATGCCGTACTGGAACGCCGTCCAGACCCCGCACTGGGATCCCCTGGCGCGCGGCGCGGTCGTCGGCTGGCGCGGCATCCACAAGCGTGCCCACATGTACCGCTCGATTTTCGAGGCGATCAGCATGGAGATGCGCCAGGGACTGGAGGGTCTGGAGGCCGCCACTGGTCACAAGGTCACCAAGATCATCGGCATGGGTGGCGGTATTCGCAGCAAGCTGTGGCGCCAGATCATGACCGACGCCATGGGTGTCCCGATCACCGCCTGCACAGAGGACGAGATCTCCGCGCTGGGTGCGGCGGTCGCTGCCATGTCCATCACCGGAGTCCACGGCGACCCCGACATCGCCCACTACGCCAAGCAAATGGCGTCCTACGGCGACACCACCGAACCGGACATGGACAACTACGCGATCTACGGCGAACTGTCCGCGATCCAGGCGAAGATCTACCCGGCGATGCAGGAGATCACCGAGGACATCAGCCAGTTCATGGGCCGCCATCCCGGCTGATCCGGTAGCGCAGAAGACGGACGATTCAATCAACTATCAAGGGAAGGTGTCGCGAGTATGCGAGCGTACATGTTTTACGGACCTGGCGATCTCCGGTTGGAAGACATTGAGCCGGAGAAGGCCGGACCCGGGGAAGTGCGAGTAGAAATCCATGCCGCCGCTACTTGCGGCACCGACCTGAAGAGTTACCGACGTGGTCACCCCACCCTGTTCCCGGTCTTGCCCGCCCGTTTCGGTCACGAGTTTGCCGGCAACGTCATCGAGATCGGTGAAGGGGTCACGAAATTCGCTGTCGGTGACCGCGTGGTGGCAGCCAACACCTGCCCCTGCGGCAGCTGCTGGGCGTGCACGATCGGCGAGGAGACACTGTGCGAGAACCTCTCCTACCTCAACGGTGGGTTCGCTGAAGAGATCGTGATTCCGGCCAACATCGTGGCACGCAACACCTACAAGATCCCCGAGTCGCTGCCGTTCGAAGCGGCCGCGCCGCTGGAACCGCTATCCACCGTGGTGCACGGCATGGCCATGAGCGGCATCAAGCTAGGTGACACCGTTGTGGTCAACGGAGCTGGTCCCATCGGCCAGATGTACCTCCGGCTTGCCCAACTGCGTGGCGCGTCGGTCATCTCGGCGGACATGTCCCCGGGCCGGCTGGCGCAGGCGGGCGCCGCCGGCGCGATCGAAACGGTCGACCTATCGGGCTTCGACTCGATTGAGGAGAAGGCCGCCGCCATCCGTGCGGTGACCCCGTACGGTCGTGGTGCCGATGTCGCTATCGAGGCCGTCGGGTTGCCCGAGGTCTGGGAGCAGACTTGGCGCTGCCTGCGTCCGGGTGGAACGGCAGTGATGTTCGGAGGGCCCAAGGCCGGTTCGATGATGACGGTGGACGCCGTCGCGATGCACTACAAGGAGTACAAGATCCTGGGCGTGTACCATCACGCGCCGCGGTATGTACAGATCGCGGTCCACCTGCTGTCGACCGGCAAGTTCGACGGCATGACCTTGTGCAGCGAAGTGCGTCCGCTCGAAGCCCTGGTCGAGAGCCTTGAGGACATGTCCAAGGGCATCGGCAGCAAGTACATCCTCAAGCCCTGAAGGGGGAAGGCACAATGCTTCTTGAGAACGAACGTCAGCAGATTGTCGACACCTGCCTTTACATGCAGCGCCATGGACTGGTGGTGGGCACTGCCGGGAACGTCTCGGTCCGTGTGGGGGATCTGGTCGCCATCTCGCCCAGTGGGGTGGAGTACGACGTGATGACTGCCGCTGATGTCGTGGTCACCGACCTGGCGGGCACGATTGTGGACGGGTCGCTCAAGCCGTCAAGTGAATTGCCGTTGCACCTGGCCGTCTATCATTCCGGGCCGGCCATGGCCGTCACGCACAACCACGCACCTGCCTCCACCGCGCTCGGGCTGGTTGTCGACGAGATTCCGCTGTCGCACTACTACTCGGGCATGTTCGGCGGGCCGGTCCGGGTCGCCCCGTTCGCGATGTTCGGTACAGATCAGCTGGCCATCAACGTGGCCGAGGCCCTCCGCGACCGTTCCGGTGCGCTGATGGCCAACCACGGTGCCATCACCACGGGCCCGACCTTGGCGAAAGCACTCAGCCTGTTGCCCTACCTGGAGTACATCTGTGAGATCCAGCTGCGGGCGATGGCCACGGGTGCCGCAATCAAGTACGTGTCGGACGCCGAGATGGAACAGGCGATCATCGGCATGTCCACCTACGGACAACCACAGAAGAACTGACCAGACCGTACGCCCGGACGTATCACGACCAGCAAAGGAATCCGAATGACCAAGACCATTGTCGTCCTCGGGGCGGGGGCCATGGGCTCCGCGATGTGCACCCCGCTCACACAGGCCGGTTGGGAAACCAGACTGTGGGGGACCTGGCTTGATGACCACCTCATAGATGCGTGTGAAGCTGGGCGACCGCATCCGCGAACCAATGTGCCGTTGGCTCCGGGCACCAAGATGTACCGCTCGGGGCAGCTCGACGAGGCGCTGGACGGGGCTGATGCGGTCATCCTCTCCGTGGCTTCGCAGGGTGTGCCCAAGGTCACTGAGATGGCCCTGCAGGGGATCTCGAAGTCCAAGGTCCTGCTGCTCACCAGCAAGGGCTTCTGCCCTGACGACGACGGCAAGATCCAGCTTCTACCCGACGCGATCCGCCGGATCGCTGGTGACAACGGTGTCGTGCTGCCGCCGATCGTCGCGGTTGCGGGCCCCTGCAAGGCCAACGAAGTGGCCGATGGCAAGCCCACCGCCACCATCTACGGCTGCCTTGACCGGAGCATTGCCGAGCAGATGGCCAAGGACATCTCCACCGACGTTTACTGCATCGAGCCGACCGACGACGAGATCGGGGTCGAGGTGTGCGCGCCGATGAAGAATGTCTACGCGATCGCGCTCGGTTTGGCTGATGGGCTTGAGGAGGGCAGTGGCTTCCCGCACCACAACCTCAAGGCGGCAACCTTCGCTCAGGCTGTGCGCGAGATGTCCGAGCTGTCGAAGGCGCTCGGCGCTAACCCGGTGACCGCCTACGGGCTGGCTGGCGTCGGTGACCTTGAGGTGACTGGCCTGTCCGGCCGCAACAAGGTCTACGGGCTCCGGATCGGCCGGGGCGAGCCGGCAGTGGAAGCACTCGATGCGATGATCGCTGCCGAGCAGACCGTCGAGGGTGTGCCGGCAGCCGGGCTGGCCAAGCTGCTCGTCGAACAGTATGGCCAAGGCTTGTCAGATGGGCTCCCGCTGTTGGCTGCGGTCCGCAGAATCATCGCCGGCGAGGAGAATCCTAAGGAGATCGTGCAGGCAGCGGTGCTGCCCGCCAAGCTGGTCTGACCAGGTCGCTAATCTGATCACGACGTGGCTGCGGCCGGTGGCGTTGCCGCCGGCTGCAGTCGCATGTTGGTTCGGACGCGCGAACCCGCAGCACAAATGTGGCCCGAACGACCTGTCTCGATCATTCGGGCCACATTGCGGCGGGCACGGGCAGCGATCAGTTCGAGATCGGTTGCCCGATCGTTCACTTCTGTTCGGACTCGATCTGCGTGACTCGGGCGACCTTGGGGGCGCTACGCGAGTTCGGGTCGTAGGTGTTGGCGAGGTAGTTCTCGAGCAGCACCTTCGCGGTCTCGATGCCGGTGGTCTGGGCGCCCATGGCGACCATGTTGGCATTGTTACTGAGAGTGGCTCGCTGAGCCGAGTAGGGGTCGGCGAGCAGTGCACAGTAGGCACCCTTGACCTTGTTGGCAGCGATCGATACGCCGATGCCGGTGCCGCAGACCACGACGCCGCGGTCGTAGTCGCCCCGGGCCACTGCACGGGCCACATCAGCCGCCACGTTGGCGTAGATCGGGTCCTCGGCGCCAAGGTCGGCCACCTCGTGGCCGAGCGACTCCGCCTTCTCCATTAGGGCCATCTTCAGCGCAGTGGCGTTGGGGTCGCATCCGAATGCAAGCTTCATTTGGGTTCCTCCCGAGAGACGTCAGGCTTCCTCACAAGATACCGCACGTCGCCGCGCCCGGCCTGACCCAGTGGTCACGCAATCTGGCATCGGATTCGCCCGCAGTTGCCGGTGGTGCGGGCCCTCTTCCATCGCGGGTTTTCAGGCCAGCCTGCCGGCCAGGTAGTCGTTGCCCACTGCCTGCTGGGTGTCGATGACCCGCCGAACGTAGGGCGCCGCCGCAGCCTCCAAGCTTCGCCCGATCAACGGCAGATTGACGCGGAACTCTGCCTTGAAGTCGACCTCCGTGACCCGCCCGAGGTGGATCATCTCGCCGGTACCGCCCATGGACGCCGGCATTCCCTCAATGGCGACCTGAATGCGTCCTTCCCGGTTACCGTTGTGGCTCGGTGGCTGCCAAACGATGGTCAGGTCGATCTTCAAGACCGGCCCGGTGAACGGCTTGGCCTTGTCGGGTGCAGGTACCTCGGCCAGCACGTGGCTACCGGCAATGTCCGCAGAAACCTGCCAGCGCACGGCCCCGGCGGCCCGGGCGACCGCGGCCAGCCAGACCTCGTCGGCCATCATCTCGACTACGGACTGGGGATCGGCGTGGTAGGTGTGACGCGTGCTGATCTGCATGGGTCCATTGTGCTGTATCAGTGGCGGCTGCTGCACCGCAGCGAGGCTGGCCGATAGGCTGACCGAAAGTCGCCAGCTTGTCCGGGGAGTGTGACCAGCAATGACTGATGACGGTCGTCGTCCCGCCAAGCAGAGCCGTGAACAACTGCTGCAACAGATCGCGCAGCTGTCTGTCGAAAGGGTCCCCGAACTCCCGGGAGCCGATCGCGTCCTTGAATTCGTCAGACACTATTTCAAGCACGCCGAGAACTCGATCCTGCTCACCCGGCCGGCCCAGCAGATCGTCCGCTCGTTGCTGTACCACGTTCAGCTGGCACACCGGCGCTCACCGGGTGAGTCGCACATCGACCTACACACCCCGTC
>CALMKG010000057.1 GCA_937867175.1 uncultured Propionibacterium sp.
CCGGAATCCTGCAGGTACTCGTTGGCGGTCTGCCGTCCGTCCGCTTCGGTGCCTTCCCATGCGGCTGCGTCGACCGCGGCTTCGCGGGCGGCCGCGTGCACGATCCGGTCGTTGTAGAGCTGGACCGACCACTGCACCAAGGTCAAGAAGATCAGCATCACCAGCGGCGTGATGACCACGAGCTCCGGTGCCGCGAGGCCGCGTTCGTCGCGGCGACGCAGCGCTCGGCCCCGCAAGGGCCGGTGGCGGTTCGGGGTGGTCATGGCTGTCCTTCTCGTCTCAGCGGGTGCAGTCCGCGGGGCGACTACTGGCCGTTGAGCTCGTTGCCCTTGTTGGTGACGAAGGTGCGCACTGCGACGATCGCCAGGCCGGCGATGAGCAGGATGCCGAGCAGCAGCACCAGGTACTCCGGTGCCGAGGCTCCGCGCTCATCGTGGCGGGCGACCTCCCAACGGGAGCGCCAGTACTCGATCGCCATCTGCAGGTGGTTGAACTGGTTCATCAGGACGGTCCTTTCTCGAAAGTCAGACTGGTTGGGTGTGACGGGGTTAGGCGGTGAACAGGAACAGCACGCGGGCGAGGATCACGTAGGCGGCGGCCACCAACGCCATGACCATCAGGTTGTTGCGCATCGCGTCGGTGGACTTGTTGGCGCGCGCGTAGGCGTCGGCCAGTCGTGCGTCGCGCATCGATTGAGCGCGGGCGATGAGACTGTTGCGGATGCTGGTGCCCTCGTCCTGCGCGAGATTCAGGGAGGCCCGCAGGTCGAGGAGTTCCACGACGCCGAACCGTTCGCCGACCTCACCGAGCGCCTCCCAGGGGGTCATGCCGTTGGGGCGGGCGTTGTCGATGGCGTCGTGGAGGACGTGGAAGGTCCAGCCGGTGCCGATCTGTGCGATATCGGGCAGCGCGTCGGCGTGGCTGCGGCCTCCCTCCATCGACATGACGACGAGGTCGAGGAAGTCCGAGAGCGCGTCGCACAGTTCCTCGCGGCGCTTGGCGGCGACCTCCCGCAGTTCCCGGACCTCGCCGATGACCGCGACCACGGCGCCCAGGACACCGAGGATGGGTCCCGCGATCAGGGGGATGCCGAGGCCGCCGGCGTTGGCCAGCAGGACAAGGACGAAGGGGCCGAGCAGGCCGATGAGGAACCACAGCAGCAGCTTGGCCAGCCACTCCTCCATGGCCTGACCGGTGACGGCGAGGTCGCGCTCGTAGGTCTGCATGTCGTCGGGCCGGCGGCTGCGGAGGTTCTCGGCGAACCACTCCGCGGCCCGCTGGGACCAGGCCAGGTCTTCGGGGGCGGCCTCGGAGCGTGCGCGACGCCCGGCGCGGGCGCGGGCCCGCTCCCACCGTGCCGCCTGCTCGACCAGCGCCGGCGCAGAGGGGAAGGCAAGGCGGTGAAGTCGCAGAAGCCCGAGCCCGGCGATCGCGGAGACGACCAGCATCGGAATCATCGCGCCACCACCTCCCGGTTGGCGGCCTCGACGAGGGCGTCGGCGCCCGACAGGAACCGCGGGTGCGGTTCGGGGGCGGCCAGCCGCTGGAGACGCACCAGCAGCGCGACGTAGACCGCGCATAGCACGGCGAGCACCATCTGCCCGTACACCGAGTTGTAGGGCTCGACCCAGCCGCGCAGGAACACCGCCTGCAGGCCCGCCAGCGCGAGGAGCCCGATCGCGACCTGGTTGGACTGACGCCGTACGCCGTTGCGTTCGGTGAGCACCTTGCGGCGCATCTCCAGCTCTGCCCGGGTGTTCGAGGCCAGGGTGGTCAGGACCCGCTTGAGGCTTCCTGCGCGCTGCTGAGCAGTCAGGGACAGGGCGATCACGACCTTGTCCGCTCCGCGGTCGTCGACCTCGTCGGCGAACTGGGTCAGCGCGACCGGTAGCGGTGTGCGCAGGTCGAGGGCGTTGACCAGGTTGCGCAGGGGGCGGCGCAGAATCGCCGGCGCACCGTCGAGGGTGGCCGGGAGTGCCTGCTCGAGCCCGGACTGGGAGGCGGCGGCATCGCGCAGCGACTCGGTCCAGGTCGCGATCGCCTCGATCTTCGCGACGCTGTGCTTCTCGATCGCTCCCGAGCGTGCCAGTCGCGGCCACAAGATCACCACCGCCACTGCCATCAGCCCGGCAACTGGCCAGCGGGTCAAGATCCCGACCACGACTCCGACGATCAACGCGACGGTGATCGACCGGGCGGTCTCTTGGCGGTCGACCACCTTGCGACGGGCCGCGGCCGCTCGGGCAGGGAGCAGGTTCTTGCCCCGGGCAGTGCGGACGACACCGACAACGCCCAGGCACGCGGCCAGGACGCTCCCGAGAAAGAGGGCCATCAGATCTGCCACCTCTCAGGACTCGCGGCGCCGGGCGGGGGCGGCGGGAGCTGGGTGGTCGTGGGGCCGTCCGGGTCCCACCCCGCCTCGAGGAGCTCGTCCTCGCACACGATGGCCTTGCGGGTGAACACGGTGCGGCCCAGTTCGCGGTCGTAGACCCACAGCGGGGTCGTCTTCACCCCGTCCTGGTCGCGCCCGGCCAGTTCCAGCACCGACTCGACGATGCGACGCTGGCGGCCCTCGGGGGTGCGGATGCGGCGCATGAAAACGATGAAGTCCAAGGCACCGTCGATGAGGCCGTTGGTCGCATCGAAGGGCAGTCGTTCCTCGGCCTGCAGGGCGTAGGTCTGGATCTTGCTGATCACGTCGCGCGCGGAGTTGGCGTGGATCGTGGACAGGCTGCCGTCGTTGCCCTGCATCATCGCGTTGAGCATCGTGATGACCTCATCGCCCAGCACCTCCCCCACGAAGACTCGGTCGGGGGTCATGCGCAGCGAGTTCTGCACCAGGTCCTTCAAGGTGACCTTGCCGGCGTCGTCGACATTGGCGAGGCGCTCCTCGAGCGCGACCATGTCGGGGTGGCGGGCGGTGTCCTCGTGCAGGCCGAGCTCGATGGATCGCTCCACGGTGATCAACCGCTCGCCCGGGTCGATCTCGGAGGCGAGCGCCCGCAGCATCGTTGTCTTACCCGCACCCACGGCCCCGGCGATCATGATGTTCTTCCGGGCCCGGATCAGTGCGGACAAGAACGCGGCCAACGCGGCGTCAACGGTGCCCTCGCTGTAAAGGTCCTTCGTCCGCAGCGACGCCGGGACGCCGGCGGCTTCCTCGCGCGCGGCCAGCCCGGGCACAGGCATCAGCGTTGCCCGCTTGTGCCGGTGCTTGCGGATCGAGATCGACAAGCCCGTGGCAGACACGCCCTGGACCGCGTGCAGGCGGGAACCATCGGGCAGGCGCAGCGTGACGCTGTAGTTGAGGATGTCGAACGGTCGCGTGGAGAGTCCGTCGTGAGCCGAGATGGTCTTGACGATCTCCTCGAGCTCCTTGTCTGAGGAGGCCACCTGCGGCAGTTGGACCTTGCTGCCGTCGGCGTACTTCACGAAACCGGTCTGGTAGTTGTTGATCGTGATGTCCTCGACCTCGGGATCATCGAGCAGTTGGTCGAGGTTGCCGGCCCCGAACAGGTGAGCCTTGAGCGCGGCCTCCAGCCGCACCCGTGCCTCCTCTTCCAGCGGGGTGCGGCCGTCCTCGACCAGTTCGGACTCGTACTCGTTCAGCACCGAGGCCAGCAGCGATTCGGTGTGCTGGCGGGCGTCCTCGCCCTTGGGCACAGCCTGACCGCGGCGGCGGAACTCCTCCAGCGCCTTCCCGCGCCGGGCGCCCACGCGCTGCTGGAGCCGCTTGACCAGGACCTGGTCGACCGGGACGAGCTGACGCAGGTGAGTCCCGTTCGTGGGCCGGCCGTTGCCGTTGGAGTTGATTCCGTTGGTGTCCATCACGCCTCTCCCCCATGTTCGGCGTACGCGTCGACCGCCTCATCGGCTGAGTACGGGCCGACACCGACGGCTTGGTTGATCTGGTCGTTGAGCACTGCCGCGGACTTCAGCAGCGGCGTGCGCGCGTTCTTTCCGCCCACCTGCCCGGAGTGCATCGCCTCGACCCCGGCCGGGTCCAAGGCGATCCAGCCGATACCGGCGATCACGCCAGCGGCGCTGGACGGCGCCAGCATCCGACCGACCTGCTCGACCACCGATCCGGCGATCCGCTTCGGTGTCACCACTACCGGGACTACCACGGGAGGGGCGTTGCGGATCTTGGCCAGGACCGGCGCCAGCCGCTCAAGCCGGTCCTTGAGGTGCATCACCGCACCGACCTCGGGCCGGGTCACCATCACCACGACGTCGGCCGCGGCCGCGACCGGCACACTCGGAGAGCTCGCGTGGATGCGGCCCAGGTCAGCCACTGCGCGGGAGGCGGACATGCGCAACGCCTCAGCCAGCGGCGCCCAGTTCAACACTCCTGCGGCCTGCTCGGCCGAGAAGTGGCCTGGCACGACCCGCGTCGATCCGGTGAACTCGTGGGCCTTGCTGGCCACCAGGCCCGGGCCGAGCGCTGTGCGGGCCTCGGTCGCCAAGGTCAGCACCGTCGGGATGGCGGGGAAGGCGCCACCGCGGCCACCCGGCGCGACGCAGCGCACCGCGAGGTCGCCCCCGTACGGGTCTGCCTCGACCACGATCGTCGGCTCAGGCGTGGAGACACCCAACGCCAACGACGTCGTCGTCGACCCCGGTGCGCCGCGATCGCAGCAGACAGCGATCAGCATCAGCCCTGACCCCCGGCATCGTCCTGCGGTGCAGAGTCGGCCGGGTCGCCCTCGGTGATCGGAGCCTGCAGCAGCGTCAACTGACCAACAGCCCCATAGGCCGCGACCGTGCTCGCATCGACCTCCGAGATCAGGAGCGTCACTACCACCGTGCCGTCCTCGGACTGCTTCGAGTCGTACACCGTCGCGCCGGCCGAGATCACCGCCGGATCCTCCAGCGCCTTCGGGTCACCCGACTGGCCCTCCTGCGGTACCGCGATCGCGTCGACCACAGAACCCGGCGCCAACGTCACCGGCACCCGGCCCGCCGGGAGGTTCACCGCGATCAGGCGCTTGCCCTCCTGCGGCAGAAGCTCGCTGGTCAACGCATCCTCGGTCAACACCTGTCCGGGCAGCAGAGCCACCGTGGTGCGCTTTCCGAAGATCTCATCGACGTCGGAGACCGGAATCCCGCCCTCGATCCCCGAGACACTGCGCGACTCAAGCAGCGGGTCGTTGGAGCTGCGAACGTCGTCCTCGGTGATCGGGTGCCCGGCCGGGATCGGCTGGGCAACCACCAACACCTCCTCCACGCCGCCCTTGTTCACATAGAGCCAGCCGCCCGCGACCACTGCCGCGATCACGACTAACACGCTGATCAGCATCTGTCCGTACTTGCGCGGCGCCTTCGACACCGCCTTCGACAGCGACGCCGCACCAGGCAGGCCGCCATCGAGGGGCGCAGAACGCCGGTCGGTCGCTCGGCTGGAGGTCCGAGAATCCAGAGAGGTCACTTGTCATCCACCGTTCTCGTTGACCGTTTGGCGCTGGTACACCGTGACCGTCGTCGATTCGCCGGCAAGCGCAGTCACGTCCCCGAGGTCGCCGCTGGTCGCGCCGCCACAGTTGCCCGTGCAGGTCCAGCTGACCGTGTAGTTGATGCGTGCGCTCACCGTCCACTTGTCGCCTTCGGGGTCTTCCATTTCGTCGTAGGCGTACGAGCAGTTCGTTGGGGCGTTCTCAGGCAGCCCTCTCACCCACTCACGCCCAGCGCCCACGCACGACGTGCGGTCGCCGTTGCCCATATCCCAATCGACGTAGGACGGGGCCGCCGTCAGCGTCACGGTCGCTCCGCCCGCGCTCAGACTGACTGACACGTCGTGCCATTGCTCGGCTGGGATCCACAACCAGTTCTTGTAGGAGATGTAGGTGTGGTACGTCGGCGGCGGCGCGATCTTCGCGTTCGCAAATTCAAACGGCGCACGTTCTAGTAGTTGCTGCGCGACTTGCGCAGGGTTGATGACAGCTTGGCCGTTGGGCACGTACCAGGTGTTCTCAGGAACCGAGACCGTCGGGTCACACGACCACATCTGGCCCTTGGTCGGGTCGTTGTTTCCCCAAAG
>CALMKG010000058.1 GCA_937867175.1 uncultured Propionibacterium sp.
CGCTTCGGGACATTGAGGATGCGGCGCAGCGAGACGTCGTCAGCGGGGTTGGCGATGGCACGCAGGTAGGCGATGGCGTCTCGGATCTCCCGGCGCTCGTAGAATCGCACCCCGCCAACCACCCGGTACGGTAGGCCGACCCGAATGAAGACCTCTTCGAACGCCCGGGACTGGGCGTTGGTGCGGTAGAAGACTGCCATCTCGCCGTAGCGACCGTGCCCCTTGTCAACCAGTTCGTCGATCTCGGAGGCCACGAACCTGGCCTCGTCGTGCTCGGTGTCTGCGACATATCCGACGATCTTCTCGCCGTCACCGGAATCGCTCCACAGCCGCTTCGCCGGCCGGTTGGAGTTTTGTTTGATCACCGCGTTGGCCGCCGACAGGACCGTCTGTGTGGAGCGGTAGTTCTGCTCCAGCAGGATCGTGCGTGCACCCGGGAAGTCGTCGCCGAAGTCGAGGATGTTGCGGATGGTGGCACCGCGGAACGCGTAGATCGACTGGTCGGAATCGCCGACCACCATCAGCTCACCGGGGGGGATGCGTGGCACGTCATCGGGCAGTCCGTCGTCCGGCCCCAGGTTGCCGCAGAGTTGCTTGATCAGCAGGTATTGGGCGTGGTTGGTGTCCTGGTATTCGTCAACCAGTACCTGCCGGAATCGGCGTCGGTAGGCCTCGCGCACCTGCGGGTGCTGCTGGAACAACTCGACGGTCTTCATGATCAGATCGTCGAAATCGAGCGCGTTCGCGGCCCGAAGCCGCTTGTCGTACTCGGCGTAGGCGGCGGCATGTACTTCGTCGAGCCCGGACGCCTTGGCGCCGGCCTTGGCGGGGTCGACCAGTTCGTTCTTGCAGTTGCTGACCCAGTTGAGCAGTGAGCGGGGCGGGAACTTCTTCGGGTCGAGGTTCTGGTCTCGGGCCACCAGCGTCATCAGCCGTTTCGCGTCGGTGTCGTCGTAGATCGAGAAGGTCCTGCGGTAGCCCAGCGCGTCGATCTCGGACCGCAGGATGCGCACACAGGCGGAATGGAACGTGGAGACCCACATCAAACGTGCCCGATTGCCCACCAGGTCGACGACCCGGGAACGCATCTCGGCGGCGGCCTTGTTGGTGAACGTGATGGCCAGAATCGAGCCGGGATGCACATCGCGTTCGGCCACCAGGTAGGCGATCCGGCGGGTCAGCACCCGGGTCTTGCCGGAGCCCGCGCCGGCCACGACCAGCACCGGGCTGCCGGCGTGCACCACCGCTTCTCGCTGCGGCACGTTGAGGCCGTCCAGCAACACCGCATCCGCGACCGCGATCGCGGATGATTTCGGTTCGGACGCGGCGGCAAAAGCGGCGAACAGATCTGGCTGACTCATGGCGCTCCCACGATAGCCCGCCCCGGCCAATGGGCCCACCCGCGACCCTGACCAGTCCCCCATCTGAGCTGCTGGCCCTCGTTCTGGCAGCCAGGCCGCGGCAAGATTGACGCCATGATGTTCATCTCATGGCTTGTCCTGGGCCTCATCGCAGGAATGATCGCCAAGGCGGTCGTCGGGGGTGGCGGCGGTTGGCTCGTCACGATCTTGCTCGGTGTCCTCGGCGCCGTCGTCGGAGGCTGGCTCTCGTCGCTGCTGTTCCACGTCAGTCTGGGCGGCTTCTGGAACCCCATGACCTGGATAATCGCCATCCTGGGCGGCTTCCTGGTGACCTTCGTCTACAACAAAATGACAAAAAAGTCCTGACTCCCAAGAAGCCAACTCAAGCCAAGGCGCCCGGTCCGTCCGGGCGCCTATTTGTTTGCCCGCGGCAGCATCGGCGTCCAGTCATGATCAGATGACTCCGCACCGGCGCCGGCACCGGATCAAACGAGTCTGCGGTCGGTCGCCCACTTGGTGAGCTGGTACCGGTTGCTGAGCTGCAATTTGCGCAAAACGTTCGAGACGTGGGTTTCCACCGTCTTGATCGAGATGAACAACTCGCGGGCGATCTCCTTGTAGGAGTAGCCGCGGGCGATCAACTTGAGCACCTCGCGCTCGCGTTGGCTGAGGCGGTCGAGGTCCTCGTCGATGGACGCGACATCGATCGACCCTGAGAACGCGTCCAGCACGAAGCCGGCCAGCCGGGGCGAGAAGACCGCATCACCGGTCGCGACTCGTCCGATCGCCTCGATGAGTTCGGGGGTCGCGATCGACTTGGTTACATAGCCACGGGCACCGGCCCGGATCACCCCGATCACGTCCTCGGCGGCATCACTCACCGACAGCGCCAAGAACTTCACCTCGGGATGGCTGACGTGCACCTGCTTGACCACTTCGGCGCCGCCGCCGCCCGGCAAGTGGACGTCGAGCAGCACCACGTCAGGCAGGGTGGCGGTGATGACGGCGACCGAAGTTGCCACGTCCTCGCCCTCCCCGACGACCGTGACCCGACCGGACGCCTTGCCCAGTTCGTGGCGCACCCCCGCCCGGAAGATGGCGTGGTCGTCCACCAGGACGACGCGCCAGGGGCCGCTGTGTTGCGGAGTTGCCTCGGTTTCGTTGGCGGTCATGCCTTCATCTCCAATCGGATCTCGGTGCCCTCGCCGGGTGCTGATCGAACCGTGGCGGCACCGCCGTGGCGCTCCATGCGTCCGATGATCGACCCGCGCACCCCCATCCTGTCATCTGCTATCTCGGATAGCTCGAAACCCTTGCCCCGGTCACGGATGAAGACCTGCACCAGGGGAACTTCGTCGTCGCGATCGACCTCGGCATAGACGTCGATCAGGTCGGCACCGGAATGCTTGGCCGCGTTCACCATGGCTTCGCGAGCCGCCTGCACCATGGCGCGCAGGTCGGCGTCCAGGTCGATGTCACCGACGCAAACCACCTCGACGGCAACGCCCAGTTCGTCTTCGACCTCGCCGCCGGCAGCGGTCAGCGCCGCCTGCAGGGTTTCTGGTCCGGGCGAGTCGGCGTAGAGCCAAGTCCGCAGTTCGCGTTCCTGCCTGCGGGCCAAGGACGCCACCTGGCGCGGGTCTTCGGCCTGCCGCTGGATCAGCGCCAATGTCTGGAGTACCGAGTCGTGCAGATGCGCCGCCATGTCGGCGCGCGTGTCTGCGATGAGCTTCTCTTCCCTGGCGGCCTCAAGCCTGCGCCGGTTACGCAGCACCCAAGGTGCGGCCACCACCCCGACCCCGGCCAGCGTGAGACCGGCCACCCACAGCACCACCGGCAACTGGCCGACGCCGATCTGGGACGCCGCCATCATCGACAATGCGGCGCCGACCAGGCCCATGCCCAGCACGATGCGCAGGGTCGCCGCCCATTTCTTGGTGCCGAGCAGCGGTGCGATCCATTGTGGGACGCCGGACGGGGCGGTGCCGTCCTCGACTGGGGCATCGGCCTGCAACCAGACCAGCGCCACACCGCCAGCAGCCAGCACGGCCGGCCAGAAGACGGCGCTGGCCACCCCCAAGCCCAGCGACTGCGCAAGCATGACCAACCCGAAAGCGACCATCAGCACCGCGGTGACCCGCCC
>CALMKG010000059.1 GCA_937867175.1 uncultured Propionibacterium sp.
AATGAGGCCGTCGAGATCGCACTGGAAGGTGGGACCGTGAATGCGATCGCGACCTGGCTGACCAGGAATGGGGCCCCTCTCCCTGGCCGGCAAGCAGCTCCCGAGGGGGCGAAGCCAGCCTGGAACCGGCAGACGGTCGACGGACTGCTGCGGAACCCAATTCTGGCGGGCATGACGCCGCACAACCCGGGAAGGGCCAAGAGCGCCAAGCGTGCAGATCCCTTCGCGGTCGTGCGCGACGACAATGGCGACCCGGTCGTCAACGAAGCGCTTGCCGTCATCTCGCTCGAGGAGTTCGGCGTTCTCCAGGAGATGCTCGATTCACGCACGAGCCCGCAAGCCCGGAAGCGTGGCGAACGCCAGTCAACGAGCCCGTTCTTGTCGCGGGTCGCGCGCTGTGATGAGTGCGACGTCTACATGTGCCGAGGGACGAATCAGGGACGTCCGGTGCTTTACTGTCCGCGATGTCGACAGACGATGAGCAGAGGCGCGCTCGACCCCTACCTTGTCAAGCGCCTACTCGCCGAACGTGGTGACGAGCCGATTGCACAAGCGACGGTTGTTGGCGCCTGGGCGGCAGCGGGTGGCGACGAGCTGGCGAAGCGAGCGGTCCTCCTGACGCAACTCGATAGCCTGCGTATTCGCCGCGGAGTCGTCGGCCGCCTTTTCGATGACGAGCGAGTGCTGCTCCGGTGGCGCCACTCCACCGTGACTGTCGAAGGCAGCCCCAAAGAACCAGACCGTCGCGCCTGCATCTGATCTGATGGACTCAGGATTCCGGTTTCACTGTCAGCGTCAAGCCCAAGGCTTCGTACACGCTGAACGGATCGGCATACCGGACGCCCATCGCAAGGCACGCATCAGGGATGAGGATGCGCTTCTTGGCGTCCGGAGCGGGCTGCTCTCTGGTCACGACGACGTGACGTCCCGCGTTTGCGGCGGCCACAAGGAAGTAGGCCGCCTTCGACAAGAAGTCATTTCGTGCTGCGGGGAAGTACTGCCGTGCGGGGTCCATCGTCCAAGCACTCAGCGCGGTCATGCTGGTCACCGTCTGCTGGTCGGGTTTCAGCCAGAAGCTCTGGGGCAGTCCCCCAACCCACGTTGTCAGGTGGCCGGACTTCCCGTCGAGGATCTCGTGCTTGACCTCAGGAATGGAGGCCACCTCGCCCTCCAAATGTTTGGCGGCCAGCCAGTCCCAGAAGTCGAGGGAGATGTTGGGAGAGTAGTACGTGCGCGAAGCTTCGATGAAGATGTTGGAGTCGAGCAGGAACATCAGCGAGCCTCCAGCCTGCTCGCGTAAGCGTCGAACACTGCCGTGGAGCCGAGGGCCATCAGTCGGAGCGCCTCCGTTAGTGGGGTGGCCCCCCTGCGCGTGTCGGAGATGAGCGCGCGGGAGAGACGCTCACCAATGCGGAAGGGTTGGTTGTTGTAGAAGTCACCGCCGGAGGACGTGCTCCGATCGCCGATGAGGGCCAACAACCTGCCGAGTTCGGCTTCGTACGCGGCGTCGAATCCATCGTTGGAAAAGAGGCCGACAGAGCGGAGGCGAATCAGGATGACGAGGGTGGAGCACCGGTAGAAGTCGGCCAAACGTTCGAGTTCGACAGTGAGGGGACGATGGCTTTCGAACCGCCGAACGAGGTCCTTCTTCGGTACGGCGATCTCAGCCGCAACTTCATCGCACCACCTCTCGATGGCGGCACCCGCCCCCGTCAGCGGATCGCCGCCCACGCTGACGCCAGTGTCGCCATGCCAGACGTGCCCGAACTCGTGGAGCAGGGAGAAGACTTGGCCTGGCTTCGTGTCGTGGGCGTTGACGAAGACCAGCGGCGCGGTGGCGCTTTGTAGCGTGAAGCCACGGAACTCGTCACGATCGAGCATTCGGTGTGTGTTGTTGCCCACCATGGAGGACGCGACGACGAGTCCACCAAGTTGCTCGAAGGCGCGGATCAGGTGTTTCCGG
>CALMKG010000060.1 GCA_937867175.1 uncultured Propionibacterium sp.
TCGTCCACCTGCCAGGGTTCCCGTAGCCGCAGCGGCCCCTCGTCCGCCTTGGCGAAGACATCCTCGACGGCCGCGGCCGGCCTCGCCTCGACCACAGCCAGGGGCGCATCGGCCGTGACCCCCGCCGTGTTGAACCAGCTGATCGGCCCGGAGGTGCGCGTCAGGAACTCCCCGGTCTGGTAGCCGAGGACACGACGCAGCTCGGCGTAGGTCTCGCCCAGCAACCCACCATCCGCGCCTCCGTTGGAGTACAGGGCGGCCAACCGGGTGGCGAGGTCACCGCGGACCGCGGTGAAACGCGAACGGCTGGTGGCGTTCCCTGCGGCGTCCCATGCCTTGCGACGATCGAGGACGAACTTGCGGAAGCTCTCGTTGCTGGCGTCGGAGCTGAAGAAGTGCTCGCTGACGAAGTCTTCACCGACGAC
Organism: uncultured Propionibacterium sp.; assembly: GCA_937867175.1. Taxonomy (GTDB): domain Bacteria; phylum Actinomycetota; class Actinomycetes; order Propionibacteriales; family Propionibacteriaceae; genus Brooklawnia. The sequence goes on from CALMKG010000060.1 coordinate 426, forward strand.
GAAGGCGTCGCTGGTCGGCATGGCTAGGCCCCTTCCGTGAAGTCGACGGGGTGGTCGGCGGGCATGACCAGCAAGAGCGGACGCACCAGGCGCTGCGTCGGGGCCAGTTCGCGGATCAGGCGCTCCTCCTCGGCCACGGACAGCCGGCGTTGCTTGAGGTCGAGGCGCTGGGTGAGCTGGGCGGCACGCTGCTGCCAGTCGAGGGTGCGTTCACTCCAGGCGCGGATGCGGGCGGTGGCATCCTCGGTGGCCGCGGCCAGCACCGCGTCGAGTTGGCCGGTGGCGGTCTCCACCGCGTGGGCAACCAGCGGCGACAGCGTCTCCAGGTCTGCGGCCGGCCCGGGGTTGACCAGCTCCCGGCCGAAACCCACACTCTCGAACAGCTCGCGGGGCGACTCGACGACCTCGGCCAACGCGAACGACGGAGTCTCGGGGGCCGGGAAGGCCACCTTCACCCAGGAGGCCGCCACCGTCTGCCCGCGCCTGTTGGTCAGGGTGCCGACAAGCAGCATCGTGGGGGCATCGACTGCGCCGCGCACCACGTAGACCTGGTTGCGGTTCAGGCTGGCCAGCGCCCGGTCGGCCACCCAGTCGAGCACCGGGTGCAGCGGCGCCAGATAGTGGGCCTCCGGCCACGACGATCCGGAGTCGTCGGTGAGCGCCGCCTCAAGCAGCTGCATGCCCTTCGGCTTGTCGGTCGCCAGCAGGAGCCGCTCGAGGACGCGGCGGTCGGTCAGGTAGCCCTGCGGCAGCGACTCGAGACGCTGTTGCAGGTCGCGGGGCGGCACGAACTCCACCAGATGCTCGTCGGGATGCTCCTGCCAGGAGACCCCGTTGGCGCTGGGCTTGGCCTCCGGAGTGACGAAGGCAGCGGTCAAGGCCTCGCGCAGGAAGTCGACGGGTTGCGCGTACAGTCCGGTACCCGACGGAGCGCCGACGACGGCCGGGGGCTGCTGTGCGGCGGCCGCTTCGAGCTTGGCGAACATCGCCGCCAACGGGTCGCCGGTCTGGGCGATGGCTGTCGCGTCCTTGACGACGTCGTCCAGGTCGGCCTGCCCGGCGAGGACCCGCTTGATCGCTTCCTCCTCCTTCTCGACCGAATACTGGCCCATCAGGGACGCCGCGTCGCCGAGCGCCTTGTGGGCCTCGTCCTCCTTCTGCAGCAGACGGGTGAGGACGTGCAGGTCGCCCGCGAAATCGCCCGCCGAGGGGTTGAGCAGCAGGGTGGTGATCTGCGGCGAGGTCTTCTGGCCGTAGCGGTCGATGCGGCCGTTGCGCTGCTCGATGCGGATCAGTGACCACGGGATGTCGAAGTGGATCAACTCGTGGCACTGCTTGTGCAGGTTCACCCCCTCGGACGCCACGTCACCGGTGACCAGGACTCGGATCGGCGAGTTGACAAGCTTGAACGACTCCACGATCTGCTGCTGTTCGACGTCGGTGAGCCCGCCGTGCAGCACCCGCACCTGTTCTTGCGTGAAGTCGAAGTCGCCTGTCAGGCGGCGTTGCAGGTAGTGCAGGGTCGGGACGCGCTCCGCGAACACCACCGCGCGCTCGGGGGACGTCTTGCCCACCCCGATCGTGTGCAGGTAGGCGACGAGCGCGTCGTACTTGCTGCTGTGGTTGGTGGTGGCCTTGTTGAGTTCGGCGAGTCGGGCCAGTGCGTCCGCCTCGGCTCGCTGCGCAGTTGTGGTGGCGGTACCAAGCGTGGACCGGCGCGCGGTGATGGTCTCGTCGAGTGCCGCCGGAGACGAGAGGAACGCCTTGGCGAGCGTCCATGGAAACAGCGTCGAGACCTGCCCCGAGTAGGGGCTGGGACCATGCTTGGGATGCAGCCAGACATCGGCCAACTCTCGGGCCACGGCGTCCTCGGCGGCTGAGGCCGGGATCAGCTTGTGCTGCGGCGGACGCCGCTCCGCCCAGTCGGCGCCAACCACCCGCGCCACTTCTGCGGAGTGCCGGTGCCGGCGAATGACCAACCGCTGCACCTCGTCGGGGATCAACTCGCCGTCCGGGGTCACCGCGGTCGGTTCGAGCAGCCTGATGAGTTCGGCGAACGACTCGGGCCGGCCATTGTGCGGGGTCGCGGACGCCAGGATCAGCGCGTCGGTGTTCGGGGCCAGGATGCGGGCCAGCCGGTTGTTCTGGGTCGCCGAATTGGTGACGTTGTGCGACTCGTCGATGACCACCGCGTCCCAGGTGTGCTTGCGCAGGTCGGACGAGAACCGGTCCTGCTTGAGGGTGTCCATCGAGATGATCACCCGGTTGAAGTAGGTGAAGGGGTTGCGGGTCGCCGGCAGTTTTTGCTTGACCCGCTGCACCCCGACCGAGTCGAGCCGCACGAACGGGATCGCGAACCGGCTCCACATCTCGTTCTGCATCTGCTCCAGCACGTGGCGGGGGCAAACGATCAGGATGCGCTCACCGCGTCCGCGTCGGATCAACTCCGACAAGATCATGCCGATCTCGAGCGTCTTGCCCAGCCCGACCGCGTCGGCCAGCAGCAGCCGGGGCCGGATCGATTCGGCACTCAGCGCCCGCCTAGCGGCCGAATGCTGGTACTCCAGCGGGTCTGCGAGGGCGTCCATGGATACCGTCAGGCGATCGTCGGACAGCGGCAGCGGCGTCTTGCGGACGGTGGCTTCGAGCCAGAGGCGTGCGTCCCGGTAGCGGGGCGAGGCGTCCGCGCGCAGCGTGGCGCGGCGGGGGTCCAGCGCCTCGATGGTGTCGAGGGACGAGTAGAAGGACGCCGTTGTGCCGCGGACCAGGTCGCCCAGCCCCTGCACGGTGAGCAGTTGCCCATCGTCGGTGATGCGCACCTGCGTGACCAACCACTCCTCATCGCGCACAACGACGATGGATCCGGGGGCCAGATTCAGGGGGGCGTTCATCTGTAAGCAGTCACTTTCGCTGTGGACTCCCGGTCAGGCTAGCAGCGGTCGGTGACGCTCCTTGTCGACGCTCTTAAGGCGAAACTGCGTCACGAGACCGTGCGTCCGGCCATCCGAGGACGGACGTGAGCGAGATCGGGAACATCCTGTCCGGTCTCGGAGCGTCCCTCATGGGTTCGCGCCAACAACCGGCGCTGTCCCCGAGTCTCGCGCAAGGAGATACCGGCGCGGCCGACCACTACCGGTCTGGTTCGGGGTGCGCGGACACAGCCGGAGCGTTGCGCCGGTCGAGTCTGTGGGTGGAGATCGCCATTCTTGACCGCGCGGGAGGATTTTGGCCCCGGGCGCTGGTGATCGGCTAGCCTCGCCGCGTGGGCATCGCCGCTGGTGACAAGCTGCTGGACCGGGCATTCTTCGTCGGCCTGATCCTTAAGGTGCTCGACGGGATCCTCGAGCTGGCCGGCGGCGTGCTGCTGCTGCTGGTAACGCCGGACCAGATTCGCGCAGCCGTGGCGGCGGTCACCCGCGGGGAACTTGCCGAGGATCCCATCGACCTCGTCGCGAACCTACTCGTTCGCTACGCCAACGAGCTGAACGTGTCGACCACACAATTCGGCGCCTTCTACCTCCTGGTCCACGGCCTGGTGAAAGTGCTGCTGGCCGGAGCGGTCCTTCGCGACAAGATCTGGGCGTACCCGTGGCTGATCGCGTTCCTGGTGGCCTTCATCGGCTGGCAGACCTATGAGCTCGTCGCGCACTTCACCGTCGGCCTGCTACTACTCACCCTCTTCGACCTCTTCATCGTCTACCTCACCGTGCGCGAGTACGCCCGCCACCGAGCCCTCCGTACCGGACGCCCACCCGCAGATGCCACCTGAGCTGGGCACCTCCAACGCTGCCCAGACGCGCGACTCTGCCGCACGCGCGCGGATGAGTGTCCAACCGCGAACTGGCAGTTACCCACTTGGCCGCATCAGATGCGGCATCCGGCAGATGACGGTGCGGCTACTGCTCCTGGGGCTCCGCCGCCGCAACGCCCCGGCACCATTCTGAAAGCGAGGGCCAAGGAAACAGATGAATCAAACCCGTTCAGCCACCAGTTGGGCGGCCCGTTGATGGGGAATCCCCATCACAGTGCCGATGTCCCGCAGTGTCAGTCCTGCCTCTGGATCTCAGGAAGCAAGTTGGGACACTCGTTGCGGGCTGATGCCCATCAGCGCCGCGATGTCCCGCACGCTCAGCCCTTCGCCGCGCAACACGGTTACCGCACGCCGGGATGCCAGCGAGGCTCGCTCGGCAGCCGCGGACGCCTCGGCTGCGGCCTGCCGGTACTCGCCCACCGCGCCTGCTTCTGCGCCGGTTGTCTGCGGCACGACCTCGACCGCGTCTACCTGGACGCCGTCCATGTTGCAGATGTCCCGGGCCAGGGCCTCGACCTGGTCGAGTCGGCGGGCTTGGGTGAAGCGGGGCCCGGCCGGGCTGGTGAATTCGATGGCCCACCAGTCACCGGAGCGGGTGGCCTTGGCAGTGATGATCATTTCAGTCCTTTCGCCTGCTCAAGGATGGCGCTTCACAAGCTTAAGTCCAGCCCCCTTTAGCGTTCAAGTCAATGCCCCTAGACTTGAGAGAGGATGATCGATGACAGCAACCTGCACCCGCGGCTGCACCCACCCCAACCAACACACCACCACCTGCGACAACCAGAACTGCGCCAGCTGCCAACCCCGCTGGACCGCGCCGAGGCAGAGCGGGACGCATGGCAGTGGGTGGATCCGTCGGGCGAGAACCTCCCGGCGGCCGTTGAGGTGCGCGGCGACCTGCGACTGAACAGCGTCGAGGCGCCCTGATGTGGCGGTGTTCACGTTTCGGGCGAGCCTGATCTTGCCGTACCTGGCCTGGCGCCTGTCGTAGGTGTGGATGCCACTGACGGGGACCTACTCTGGACGCGCTACCTCGTCCGGACTGCCACTGCGTACGATCGAAGTTCTCCAGGAGGTTCACCATCAGCGCACAATCTGCTCCTCTGCACGACTCGGGCGTGCGTCGTCGCTCGGTTGCCGCAGGCACCGTCGGCAATCTCGTCGAGTGGTTCGACTGGTCGGTCTATGGTTTCTTCGCGCCGTACTTCGCCGCGTCCTTCTTTCCCCTGTCCGACCGGATCGCGCA
>CALMKG010000061.1 GCA_937867175.1 uncultured Propionibacterium sp.
CACGATCTGGCCGCGGGAGTCGAGCATCACGAAGTTCGGGTGGGTCATCTGGAGTTGGTTGCGGAAGATACCGACCTTGCCGACGAAGATGCCCTTGACGCCCTTGCTGAGCTGCGCCTGCCAGAACCTGACCATGAAATCGCGCCCGAAGAAGGTGACGTTGAGGAAGCCGGTGCCGTCGGTCAGGACCACCTCCAGACGCTCGCGTCCGTTCTTGTAGGGGGCGCCTCTGCTTCTGGCGGGAGTCTGCACGTGCGTCATCTGCTGCACCCGGGCCACCACCGCGACGTCCTCACCGGGCTCGAGCCCGGCCAGGTCGGTGGTCTCGGTGCCAGCCAGGTAACGGCGTGGCAGGTGGCCCAGCAAATCGGCCACCGAATGCAGCTTCAGCGACTCCAGGGCCTTCGCGGTGGGCCCACCCACCACTTCACCCAATGGCATAGCCAGTCGCCGAAAGATGTCGGTGCGCCAAACGGTGACCACCCTTCCCGCACCGGTCTTGCCACCAGAGTCTGTCTTCTCAGCCACCACGGCAGCCTACCGAGGCCCTCCGACAAACCACCATGCCACCTAGGTTTGAAAGGGTTGCGCACAGCAAGACGTCCGCCACCGACGGTGTCGGTTAGCGGACGTCGACAGCTGGGCGGTTGCGCCGCCCACAGGCCTCAGCGGGTGGCGACCCGGCCGGCCTTGAGGCAGCCGGTGCAAACGTGCAGACGCTTGGGGGCGCCGTCCACGACGGCCCGCACCCGCTGGATGTTCGGGTTCCAGCGCCGATTGGTCTTCTTCTTCGACCAAGGGACGTTGTGCCCGAAGCCGGGGCCCTTACCGCAAACTTCGCAGACGGCAGCCATGGGAGCACTCCTTGATTCGGTCAATCGCAGTCGGTCAAAAGCGTCCCGAAGGACGCAACCTGACGATCTTAGCGAATCCAGAGTCGTTCCCCCAAATCGGTTTCGGCTAGATCGAAATGACGACGGGCACGATCATCGGCCGACTGCGGTACTTCTTCGAGACCCAGCGCCCCACCACACGACGCACCGCCTGCTGCAGCTGGTGGGTGTCGTCCACACCCTCCTCCAGCGCCTCCACCAGCGCGACCCTGACCTCTTCGGTGACCGAGTCGAAGACATTCGGGTCTTCAAGGAAGCCGCGAGCGCTTATGTCGGGTCCGGTGACCAAGCTGCCCGCCCGCAGATCGACCGCCGCGATGACCGAGATGAAGCCCTCTTCGCCGAGAATCCGGCGATCGGTCAGTGAGGACTCGGTGACATCGCCGACCGACGAGCCGTCCACGAAGACATAGGACGCGTCCACCCGGCCGACCCGTCTGGCGATTCCGTCGCGGAGGTCGATGACGTCGCCGTCCTCGGCCACGATGGCCCGCTCGGCCGGCACCCCGGTGGCCTTGGCAAGTTCGGCGTTCGCGACCAGATGCCGCGCCTCCCCGTGGATCGGCAACGCATTGGACGGCTGCACGACGTTGTAGGTGTACAGCAATTCGCCGGCCGAGGCGTGCCCCGAGGTGTGCACGAACGCGTTGCCCTTGTGTACCACGTTCACGCCGATCCGGGTCAGTCCGTTGATGACCCGATACACAGCGTTCTCGTTGCCGGGGATGAGAGATGAGGCGAGCAGGACGGTATCACCCTTGCCGACCTGCACATTGGGGTGCTCGCGGTTGGCCATCCGCGACAGCGCCGACAACGGCTCGCCCTGCGAACCCGTGGAGATGATGAGCACCTGGTCGTCCCGGTAGTCGTCGATCTGGCCGAGCTCGATCAGGGTGCCGCCGGGCACCTTCAGGAAGCCCAGTTCCTGCGCGGTGGTCATGTTGCGCACCATTGAGCGTCCGACGTAGACGACCTTGCGCCTGTACTGCACCGCCAGGTCTATCACCTGCTGCACGCGGTGCACATGGGACGCGAAGCAGGCAACCACGAGCTTGCGCTTCGAGCGGGCGAAGACACGCTCAAGAGCGGGCTCGACGTCCTTCTCGGGGGCGGTGAAGCCGGGCACCTCAGCATTGGTGGAGTCGGCCATCAGCAAGTCGACCCCCTCCATGGACAGTCGAGCGAAACCGCGCAGGTCAGTGATGCGGCCGTCCAGGGGAAGCTGGTCCATCTTGAAGTCACCGGTGTGCAGCACGGTGCCGGCGGCGGTCTTGATCGCCACGGCAAGTGCATCTGGGATGGAGTGGTTGACCGCGAAGAACTCCAGGCCGAACTCGTCGAGTTGTATGCGGTCACCCTCGGCGACCTCGTGGTACATGGCGGTGTCCCGCAACCGGTGTTCGCGCAATTTGCCGTCAACGAACGCCAGCGTGAGCTTGCTGCCGAACAGGGCGATGTCCTGGCGGCGGCGCAGCAGGTAGGGCACCGCGCCAATGTGGTCCTCGTGGCCGTGGGTAAGCACCAACGCGACCACATCGTCGAGGCGATCGTCGAGGTAGTCCAGGCCGGGCAGGATCAGGTCGACTCCCGGTTGGTTGTCCTCGGGGAAGAGCACACCGCAGTCGACCAGCAGGATTTTGGTGTTGATTTCGAAGGCGGTCATGTTGCGGCCGACGTCACCGAGCCCGCCAAGCGGGATGATCCGCAGGGTATCGGTCTTGAGTCTGGGTGGGGTTTGGAGAGCACTCATATCGGGACCAGTCTAGAGGAGTCTCGCCAAGGCCCGTGACGCCGGCGAGTGGCCCGCGGCGGTCGTCGGTCGAGGGTCACCCACGTTTGCGTCCCCCGTCCCACAGCCGATCCCGTGACGCCGGCAGCGTTTCCGCGACCCAGGCTTGCCAAGGGCCTGCCTACTATTTGGTGATCACCGAGCTGTGAGGAGAGCGCCTGTGAACGACCCGACGAGGAAGTTCCGGAAGTTGGTCGCCATCGAAGCGACCAGGTTGTTGCCCGGGTGGGATGCCCAGCTGGGCGAACTTGCCGACGAGGCCATCTTCTTCGACGACATTCCGCAGACCTCGGCGGAGGTCGCCGAGCGAATCGGAGACGCCGACGGTGCGCTGCTCAGTTACACCGCTCAGATCGACGGCGAGGTGCTCCGCGCGTGTCCCAACCTCAGGTACGTCGGCATGTGTTGCAGCCTGTACTCGCCCGAAAGCGCCAACGTCGACATCTTGGCTGCCCAAGAACTCGGCATTGTGGTGAGCGGCGCACGCGACTACGGCGACATCGGAGTGAAGGAATATGTCATCCATGCCCTGGTCGGCCTGCTTCAGGGCAGGGGAGGACAAATGTGGCGCGAGGAGCCGATGGAACTCACCGGCCTCAAGATCGGTGTCGTCGGCATGGGCACCTTGGGTGAATTGATCGCTCGAACCTTGCGGTTCTTCGACGCGAACCTCTCCTACTACAGCCGGACGCGCAAGCCTGGGGTGGAAGAGGAGCTTTCGTGCAACTACCTTCCTCTCCGCGAACTGCTGGGCGAAGTCGACATCGTGATCAGCTGCCTGAACAAGAACGTGATCCTCTTCGGCGCCGACGAGTTTGCGGCCTTCGGCCCCCAGAAGATCTTCATGAATGTTTCGATCGCGCCGTCCCATGAGATTGCGGCGTTACAGGACTGGCTCGGCCTGCCAGGCACGTACGCCCTCAGTGACTGCCTTGCCGCACTGGGTGGTCTGGAGATCGCCGATCTGCCGAACGTGTCGGCGGGCAGGCGCAGCGCCGGCCTCACCTTCCTGGCCAAGCAACGGCTCGGCGAGATTGTGGTTGAGAACGCCAAACGCTTCCTGGCCGACTGATCGCTGCTTGATCGACGCTCACCGAGCAATCGTCTCGGACGCGCCGGGTTGCCGCACCCGTAGGATGTTCGGGTGACTCAACCACAGCGACCCGACAGCGTCCGGCTGGCCATGCCGGCCGAAGCCACCGCGATCACCGCCGTGCAGCGATCCCAGCTGGCCTCCGTACCTGCGCTCGCCGGTGTCCTGGACGATCTCGCCGCCGACGCGATGGTGACAGCCTGGCAGGCCGCGATCGCACGTCCGCCGCTGGCCAGCTTCCGGGTGCTGGTCGCCCTCGACGGCGCCGGCGACGTGGTGGGTTTCGCGGCCGTTGGCCCCAGCGACGATCCGGACGCCGAGCATAGCGACGCGCTGGTCGCCGAGTTCTGCGTCCGACCCGACATGAGGGGCCGCGGCCACGAGGACCGCTTGATGCACGCGGTAGCCGACACCTTGCGCGCAGACGGATTCACCCGTGCCACCTGGTGGGTGGTGACCGACGACGACGACACCCGGACGATGCTGGTCGAGTCGGGTTGGGAGCCGGATGGCGCCCACCAGGAGGTGGGCTCCGAGGACGGACAGCTACGCGTCAGGCAGGTTCGCCTGCATACCTCACTGGTCTGAGACAAGGGTGGCCTTCAGGCCAACTCGTTGAGCCCCACATCCGTGCCGTACAGCAGAGCAGCGATACCTGTCGAGTCGATTTCCAACCCCTGATAGGAAAGACCGCTCAGCTGTGGCAACTGCATGGTCGGGGCCAGCAGGTCGACCACAGGCTGCACCAACTGCCGCGGCAGATCCACGCCCGCCGCAGTCGCGGTCGCGTCGCTGAGCACCAACCGGCCATCGGGCTCAACGCTGAGCACCGCTTGGAGCTCGGCCACCGCCACGACGCCGAAGACCTCAACCGAAGTGCGGGCGGAGATCCGGTCTCCCTCGACGTACCCCACCGGGAATCCGAGCAGAGTGGTCAGGTGGCCCCACGACATCAAGACGCGGGCGTCGAGACGTTCGACCCGGGCATGCTCCAAGTCGTTGATCGGGGACAGCCCCACCACAGTCAGCTCGGCACGGTCGATCGTCGCCCAACGATCCTCGACTGGCAAGGTCACGTCCACGACCGTGATGCGTGCATCCTCAATGCGATTGGTGAGTTGGGATGCCAAGAAGGGCCAGCCACCCAACTCGGTCGTCACCTGACCACCGAATTCGTCGGCCACGGTCTGGCTGATACTCCGCTCGACCCGGTTGCGGATGAACTGGTCGACGAAGACCATCCCGGCGACCAATGCCGCCACCACGACGATGACGATCAGACCACGTCTGGAGAAGCGCATGATCAGATTCCCAACAACTCGTCAATGCCGACCGTCAGTCCGGGACGCCGGACAACCGCTCGGATCGCGGTGAGGATGCCCGGCATGTAACTGGAGCGTTGGAACGAGTCGTCCCGGATCGTCAGCATCTCGCCGGGGTTGCCGAGCACAACCTCTTGGTGGGCGAAGAGCCCCTGCAAGCGCACCGAATGCACGTGAACCCCGTCGATGACCGAGCCGCGCGCGCGATCGGTCTCGTGCAGCGTGGCGTCCGGCATCGGGGGGCAGTCGGCCTCGGATCGGGCAGCGGCAATCGCCCGGGCGGTGGCCACCGCGGTCCCCGAGGGGGCGTCCACCTTGCGCGGGTGATGCAGTTCGATGACCTCGGCGGATTCGAAGAAGGGCGCCGCCTTGGCCGCGAAGTGCATCATCAGCACAGCGGCAATGGAGAAGTTCGGCGCTATCAGGAGGTTGACGCCCGGCTTGGCATCCAGCCAGGAACGCACTTCGTCGAACTTGGCCGGCGTGAAACCGGTCGTGCCGACCACCGCATGGATGCCGTGCTCAATGCACCAGGAGATGTTGTCCATCACGGCGTCGGGGTGGGTGAAGTCGACCACGACATCAGCCTTCTGAACCGGGGCACGGTCGTCGGTCACATCCACCGCGGCCACCAGTTCCATGTCCTTCGCCTGCTGCACCGCCTGACAGATCTCCTGGCCCATGCGTCCATTCGAACCGAAGACCGCCACCTTGATCATCGTCACACCTCTCCGTTGAGCCCTGTCGATCCAACAGTAGTCGGCGTCCGCGGGTCCCTTCCTTCAGGATCGCGACCGTTTTGCCCGCGACTCGCCGGGCTAATCGGTCGCGTTGTCGTGGCATGCAACAAAAAGCGACCCGCCGGCGTTCGCCGACGGGCCGCTGTGGGAGCGATCCGGGGGATCAGGCCTCGGACTTCTCCTCGTCCTTCTCCTCCAGCACCGGGATCAAGGAGAGCTTGCCGCGGTCGTCGATGTCACTGATCTCAACCTGCAGCTTCTGGCCGACACTAACCACATCCTCGACGTTCTCGACACGCTGGCCGTTGTTCAGCTGACGCATCTTCGAGATGTGCAGCAGGCCGTCCTTGCCGGGCAGCAGCGAAACGAATGCCCCGAAGGTGGTCAGCTTGACCACGGTGCCGAGGTAGCGCTCGCCCCTCTCGGGCATCGTCGGATTGGCTATCGCGTTGATCATCTGACGGGCCGCCTCGGCCGCCTCACCACTGGTGGCACCGACGAAGATGGTGCCGTCCTCCTCAATGGAGATGTTGGCACCAGTGTCGTCCTGGATCTGATTGATGACCTTGCCCTTGGGACCGATCACCTCGCCGATCTTGTCAACCGGGATGTGCAGGGTGATGATCCGAGGAGCGTACTGGTTCATCTCGTCAGGGGTGTCGATGGCCTCGTTCATGACCGCCAGGATGGCGTGGCGAGCATCCCGCGCCTGCAGCAGCGCACCAGCCAGCACATCCGAGGGGATGCCGTCCAACTTGGTGTCGAGTTGCAGGGCGGTGATGAAGTCAGCGGTGCCTGCAACCTTGAAGTCCATGTCGCCCAGCGCGTCCTCGGCACCCAGGATGTCGGTCAGTGCGAGGTAGCGGGTCTGGCCGTCCTCGTCGGTCTCGCTCATCAGGCCCATCGCGATGCCCGCGACCGGCGCGCGCAGCGGCACACCGGCGTTGAGCAGCGCCAGACTGGATGCGCAGACCGAACCCATCGAGGTGGACCCGTTGGAGCCGATCGCCTCGGACACCTGGCGGATGGCGTAGGGGAACTCCTCGCGTCCCGGCAGGATCGGCGTGATAGCCCGCTCTGCCAGTGCGCCGTGGCCGACCTCGCGACGCTTCGGTGAACCGACGCGGCCGGTCTCACCGGTGGAGTACGGCGGCATGTCGTACTGGTGCATGTAGCGCTTGGCGGTGACCGAACTCAGGGTGTCGAGCTTCTGCTCCATGTCGAGCATGTTCAAGGTGGTGACGCCCAGCACCTGGGTCTCGCCACGCTGGAACAGCGACGAGCCGTGCACCCGCGGGATGATGCCGACCTGGGACGACAGCGGCCGGATGTCCTTCGGTCCGCGGCCATC
>CALMKG010000062.1 GCA_937867175.1 uncultured Propionibacterium sp.
GACCTGATTTGGTCGGGCCAGGTCTCGGTCATCGGGCCGGGCATCGTGCTGACCATCAATGACAACCCCAAGGACGCCAACGGCACCATCGTCGACCAAGACCTACGTCAGGTCGCCAACGGACTGTGGCTGGCGGGGGCGGAGGCGATAAGTATCAACGGCCATCGGCTCAGCGCCCGGACTGCGATCCGGCAGGCCGGTGCTGCGATCACAGTCGATTACCGCTCCCTGACCACCCCCTACCGGATTGAGGCCATCGGCGACCCGGGTGCCCTGGAGTCCGGCTTCACCGCCAACTCCGGTGGCGCGTGGCTGAATTACCTGCGCCGCAACTACGGGGTGAGCTGGGCGATCGAGCGGCGCAAAGAGGTTCAGCTCGGTCCCGACGCGGGACTGGCCGTCGGGCATGCCGGTGTAGCGTGACGCGAATAGAAGGAGGCAGCCAATGCTGGCCATCATCGGTTTGATCCTGGGCGTCGCCCTGGCGCTGGTCTTCCGGCCAGAGATGCCGTTCTGGTTGCAGCCCTACCTGCCCATCATGATCGTCGCCGCGATGGACGCTCTGGTGGGCGCCGCCCGGGCCAGCCTCGAGCGCACCTTCTCCGATCGGGTCTTCGGGGTCTCGTTCATCTCGAACGTGGCAATCGCCGCGGTCATCGTCTGGCTGGGCGACCTCATCGGGGTCGGCTCCCAACTGTCGACGGCTGTGCTGGTGGTGCTCGGCATCCGCATCTTCACCAACGCCGCCGTGATTCGCCGTCTGGTGCTGCATGCGTGAGGCATTGGCGAAGTTCCTGCGTCCCGGCCGAGCACAACTGGCCTGGGGGATCGCGCTGTGTCTGGTGGCACTGGCCGTGGTCATCCAGGTGCAGTCCACCCAGTCTCGCGATCGGTATGCCACCATGCGCGGGGACGACCTCGTCCAACTTCTGGATGGGCTCACCCAGGAGTCGGAGCGTTTGACCGGCGAGGTCACCGAACTGGAACGCACTCTGGAAGCCCTGCGGTCAGGTGCGGACGCCGACGAGATCGCTCGTCAGGAGGCACAACGCCGAGCCGACGGGCTGGCCATCCTCGCCGGCACGGTGCCGGCAGTCGGCCCGGGGGTACGCATCACGATTTCGGCACCCGAGGGGAACATCACCGCCGACCTGATGCTGGACGCCATCCAGGAACTGCGGGACGCCGGAGCCGAAGTCATTGAGGTCAACGACTCGATCCGGCTGGTGGCCCAGAGTTGGGTCACTGAATCCCCGCAGGGCCTGCTCATCGATGACCAGTTGGTCGAACTGCCGATCGTCATCGAGGCCATCGGCGACTCGCACTCACTGGCTGAGGGAGCGCGCTTCCGGGGTGGCCTGGTGAGCCAGGTGGAGAGCCAGAAGGTCGGCGGCTCGGTGGCCATCGAGGAATTACCCGAAGTTGAGATCACCAGCCTCCATCAACCTCGCGCGCCACGCTACGCCCAACCCGCGTAGCGCGCCGAACCAAGTGGCGATAGCGTGAGCCTGACAAGACTGCGACTACTCCAGCGGAGGAAGTAATGAGCGAGTTGCCCGACGATCTTCGGTACAGCACCGAGCATGAGTGGGTTCGGGTGGACGGCTCGGTGGCCAGGGTGGGAGTCACGGACTTCGCCACCAGTGAGATGGGTGACATCGTTTATGTCTCACTGCCGACGGTAGGCTCGTCGGTGGTAGCAGGCGACGCCTGCGGCGAGCTCGAGTCGACCAAGTCGGTCTCCGACATCTTCGCCCCGGTCTCGGGTGTGGTGACGTCAGTGAACGATGCCGCCACCGACGACCCCGAGTCAATCGGCGATGACCCATACGGTGAGGGGTGGCTCTTCGACGTCGAACTGGCCGACCCGTCCGAACTGGACGACCTGCTGGACGCCGATGGCTACGCCGAACTCATTGGGGAGTAGCCCCCGATCGGCAGGCCTCGACTAAACTGCACACATCCGTCCGTGAAGACAAGGAAGCCTGGGATATCATGATCGATTGCAGCAAGTGCGGTCATTCCAATCCGGTGGGCAGCAACTACTGCTCCAAGTGCGGCAATGCGCTGACACCCGCGGCATCCGCGTCCGAAACGACCCGAGTGATCGTCACCCCCGAAGAAGACCCAAGGACGCTCGAGATCAGCGCCGAGGATGCCGACGCACTGAGTAGTCTGCCGGCCGGCAACGCGCTGCTGATCGTCACCCGAGGGCCCGATGTCGGAGCGCGTTACCTGCTTGACCAAGAGATCGTGACGGCCGGCCGCAGCCCTAAATCCGACATCTTCCTAGATGACATCACGGTCTCCAGGCATCATGCGGAATTCGTGATGCGAGATGGTCAGGTGAATCTCATCGACAAGGGCAGCCTCAACGGCACCTACGTCAATCGCACGCTGGTTGACCAAGCCGCGATGCTGCGTCCGGGTGATGAGGTGCAAATCGGCAAGTTCCGGATGCTCTTCTTCGTGAGCGAGCACGGGTTGCGCTGATGCCGGCGGCGGCCAGGCGCAGTATCGGTCAGGTGCTCCCGTTACTGAAGAGCGAGTTCCCGGACATCTCGATCTCCAAGATCCGGTTCCTGGAAAGCGAGGGCTTGGTCGCTCCGGAGCGGGCGCCATCGGGCTACCGCCGATACTCGGAGGCCGACGTTGATCGGCTGCGCTACATCCTGCGGATGCAGCGTGATCACTACCTGCCGCTCAAGGTGATCCGCGAGAACCTGTCGATGATGGATCGGGGCATCGAGGCCCCCACGGCAGACACGCCCGC
>CALMKG010000063.1 GCA_937867175.1 uncultured Propionibacterium sp.
GGAAGGGTCCAGCCTCACCTACGGTGTGATCTCCTTCTATAAGGCCCAGGCCGACCACATCAGACAGCAGCTTCGGCGTGAGCTCGGCCCCGTTGCTGATGACGACCGTCGTGTGCGTGTCGGAACGGTCGACTCGTTCCAAGGGATGGAGTTCGATGTGGTGTTCCTCTCCGTGGTTCGCAGCATTCGACCCGACTGGGTCCAACGCGGAACCGATGAAGTCGCGGCACGAGGGCTCTTTGGGCACCTGGGCTTGTACAACCGCCTCAACGTCGCGATGAGTCGACAGAAGCGACTCCTCGTTGCTGTGGGCGATGCTGGACTGGTCCAGCACCCACTCGCTGCCCAGTACATCCCCGGGCTTGTCGACTTCTACCGCTTGAGCGGCGGTAATGCACCCACGGCCGAAACTCACGTTGCAGAGGAAGCTAGCGCGCCACGATCGGCTACGCCACCGCTATCGAGCGTTGCGCCGCCAAAGGACGACCTAAGGCCCTCCGGGTTCATCAGTCGCCTGTTCGGAAGGCGACGGGGGTGAGGTCATGACAAGACTCCTGGACTTCGGAGATATATCGCCGTTTGCGGGTATCTTCGGTCGACCACGCAACCTTGCTTGGCCGGTCAATGCGTATCGCATTACTATCCCGAGCATTGGGAGCCATGACGACGGTCTGACTCCGTTTGAGCGTGTCGTGGTGGGAATTCTCCGGGCTGAGCCTGCATTATCCGACGCGAACGTCGCCGAAACGACCTGTATTCCGGTCGACCTCGTGCGCGCGGTCACGCTCCGCCTGCGCGATAAGGGCCTCATTGATGTTGACAACCGTCCGACGCAGGTGGTGCCTACGCCTCGCTTCGCGCAAGATCACGGGCTGCAAGCAGTGACTGCGATGGTCTTTCAAGACCCGATCAGTGGGAGGCTACTCCCGTTCGTCTTCGACCCATCCCAGCGGAAGCTGAAGGATAGGGAAGATCGGGAAGTCCGGACCATTCGAGTGCCGCGAGAGGCTAACAGACTCGCCCCACCCACTCCGGGTGACGTACTCGCTGCATTACGTCAGGCGCAGCGTCGTTCAACAGGTGGAAGTGGCGCGCTCCGACTCCCCACATCTTCACAGATTCATGTCGCG
>CALMKG010000064.1 GCA_937867175.1 uncultured Propionibacterium sp.
CCGCGAACTTGATCACGATCACGTCGGTGCCCCGCTGGGTCGTCGGGCTCCACCAGCTGCTGGTCTGCCCCTGTGGGCAGGTCGCCTGCTTCGCGTCGAAGTCGATGGTGAAGGCGGCCCGGTCGTAGCCTTCGCCGGCGCGGGCTTGCCGGGAGGAGTCGGCCAGCAGCGGGGTGACCAGCTCGACTCCCCAGCGGCGGGCGCTGTCGAGAACCAGCGCAGCCGAGGGGTAGCCGGAGTCGAGGTAGTGCTCGGCGGGCAGCAGGTTCCGCTGCGCCAGCGCGGCGTGGATGGGGTCGGTCATCTTCGCGTCGGGCACGGTCGCATCGGTGGTCTCCACCCCGACGATGAGGTTCGGCCGCTCGCCCCCCGGGCCCTCACCCGAGCCGTGGCCGTTGGAGCTGGCGAAGGCGTTGCCGTCACCGGCGGGGTCGGGGTCCTCGCAGGTCTCGGTCAGGTGCACCTTGTAGCCATTCCAGAACAGGTCCTCGCCCTTGGCCGCCCAGCGGGCGTCGGGGTCGTACGGCGAGGTCAGCCGCAGCCTGTCGGGCGGGAGCCCATCGGTGTCGGCTTCCCGCATCCTGATCACCTCCCGCCCGCGCGCGCCGGTGGCGCTCACGTAGTTCTGCACCAGCACCCGGCGCAGCACGTCGACGGCCGGCAGGCGCCGCAGCCACTCCGGGGCGGTCTCAGCGTAGACTGCGCGCAGCAGCGCCATCCCGTCAGCACCGTAGGCCGCGGCGAGGTCGGCCCGCTTGGTCGCCGAGGTCGGCAGCCGCCAGGTGTCGATCCGGGCGCCGTAACGCCGCGCCCAGTCCGCGGTGTCGATCACCGCGGCCAGCCAGTCCGGCGCCGCCGCCGCAAGCGCCTCGGCGCACGCGCGCACGCTCTCCCCGGCCAGCTCCAGCCGATTCAGATCCCGCACCGCCGAGATCACATGGGTGGAGTCGGTGCGCGCTTTCCCGCCTGGGCCGATCAGCCCCTGCTCGACCAGGACGGCCAGCAGCAGGTCCAGCACCCGTGCCTCGAGGCCGTGCTCAACGACCCGGGCACGGAACTCCGAGAGCACTGAGGCGTCGAATCCCTCATCGTCCAGCCCCAGGCCCAGCGCGTACTTCCACGACATCTTGTCCCGGACCGCGTCGGCGGCCTGCCGATCGCTCAGGTTCTCTGCCATCTGCAACACCGTGATCAGCGCCAACCGGCCCGGGGACCACCCCCGCGGACCCCTCGCCCCGAACCCGGCGGCGAACTCACTGTCCGGGAACAGCTCGCCCAGCCGATCCCGGATCGTCACCGGCAACGGCGGCTGCCGCCGCCGGTAAGCCGCCCGTACCGCGGCCACCACCTCCGGTGCCGGCTCCGGCCACGACCGCGGTTGCACAGACATCAACTCACCCCACGGCCGGGGAACGGGGAAGACCGGCCGCCACACCATCAAATCAAGACGGACAGCGCCACTCGCAATTAGCCAGCAGGATCGGTGGATACGTCTTGGCAGGGGAAGCCGCCGATGAGGATGTCCACGGGCTCGACCTCGTGCCAGTTGATGGTGGTGATGTCGCCGAGGTTCGGGACACCTCGAATCGGGTGCTGGCCGTCGTGAGCGCGGAGGCGATTGCCTAGCGGCCGAATATGTCGCCGAGACCGGGGATGCCGATGCCCGAGAGGTGGTCACTGATGCCGGCGACGTGATCGCCGAGCCCGATCACCGCGTCCGCCGCACCACTCACGGTGTCGCTGGCTCCGGCGGCGAGTTCCCCACCAACCGCGGCGATCTCTCCCAGGTTGACGGTCTCGGCGAGGGAACCGAAATCGACACCCGCAGTGACCGCGTCCAGCAGAAGCGGTGCCGCGACGGTGCTGAGCACGGCGCCCCCGGCCACCGCGACCAGCACCCCTCCCGCGACAGCCGTGCCAGCCAGGGCAGGGGTCGCGCGCGCCAACAGCGGCGCGAGAGCGCCGGGGCGTGAGATCTCCGTCCGCGTCGCGGCCCGGGCCAGGTCGGCAGGACCCGCCGAACGCGGCTGCTCGGCGGGAGGCAGCTCAGTGCGCATCCGAGCCGCGAGGTTCTCACGCTCCGCGGGAGTGAGCCGGGCGAACGCGTCCTGATGGATTTGTTCGAGCTGGCCGGGAGCTGCCGTGCGGAGCAGGTACTCGTAGCGGGCCACCGCGTCGCGGTTCGTGTCCTGTCCAACCGGAGGAGGGGTGAGCGGATCCCTTCGCCCCTGCGCAGGGCTGGGTGCGGCGGAGGATGCGGGGGTGCCTGGAGGGGGAGGAGGGGTCGTCGACGGAGTCCGCTTTCCCGTGAGGGAGTCGGCAGCCTGCTGCAGGGTGGTCTTCCACTCCGTGCCGCCGGGGTTTGCACCAGGGTCACCGGATGCGGATGGCTGCGTCTTCCCGAGGGCTTGGTTGGCGAGGTCGAAGAGGCGGTTCAGCTTGGTCATGAGCGGGCATCCTTTCAGCGGGGTCTAGCGGGAGTCAGGGCTGGACGTTCGGTCGTCCGGCGGGGTGTCGAAGAGCTCGGCGAGCCAGTTCTCGGGCGTCGAGTCTGCGGCGATCTCTCCCTCCCCCCGCGTGCTGGCCGGCAGTGATGTTCCCGGCCGCCGGCGGAAGGGGGGCATCGAGGGGGGCAGGTTCGGGCGGGGGTGGTGGTCGGCGCGGGCGATGATCTTGTCGAGCTCGCCGCGATCCAGCCATACCCCCCGGCACAGCGGGCAGGTGTCGATTTCCACACTGCTGCGCCGGGTGATCAGGAGCACTGTCCCGTCGCTCGGGCACGTCCTCATGAGGTCACCTCCCTGCCCTCCGCCGCGACCGGCGGGCGTGGGGTGCGAGGGTGGGTGTCATCCCACTCCACAGCGAGCATCCCGGCACGCAAAACCGCACGCTTCTCACGAAGGCCGGCGACACGCGCAGCGCGGGCGGTGCACTCCCGGATGTGCGCCGCAGTCAGGGGCAGACCGACGAGCCGAGCAGCCTCCATCGTGCGCGTCACCGCGGTGTCGAGGCGGCGACGGTGAGAGCGGGCGAGGAGAGCGGGGTCGAGACTGAATCGGCCGCGGTCCAGGTGCACCAGCACCTCCACGGCGCCCGGCGGCGGGGTGAAGTAGGCGGCGATGCGCATCAGCGTGCCACTCGCGTCTTGGTCGCGGGGAAGGACGAGCACGATCCGCCGGACATCCCACTCCGAGGAGGCAGTCAGCCACCGTGATCGCTGCGGATGGTCGGGATGATCCGTGTGGACAGGAAGCAGCTGGTCCAAGAACCACTGGGCTTCCACAGCGGAGAGGATGAGATGCTCCGGCGGGTGCGGGTCTTCGACCAGCATGATCAGCTCCCTTCTTCGCAGGGTCCATCGGTGAGGTGGACACGGGCACCCCACTCGTCGATCGGCACCCACCGCCCCGGCTCGTCAGAGGCCTGCTCGACCTGGGTGAGTGCGGTCCAGAACGGGCCGGCCTCCACCGTGAGGCACTGCCCGGGGTCGACCCGGACCGCGTTGGTGACACCGAGAAGGATCGCGCGTTCCCCGGCCGGGACAGTGCTGGTCCGCGGCAGGGTCTGCGCGTCCCCGCCCGAACTGGTCGTGATGCGTTCGATGAGGATGGGGATCTCGCCGGCGTTGAGGAGGTTCCCGCAGCCGGGGACCGGGCCGCCGCAGTCCCCGTCATGGGTCACCGCGGCCACGGTCAGCACCCCGACCAGGGCCACGAGGGGCAGCCCGAACAGGCCGAGTAGTCGCCACCGGCCGCCCCGACCCCGTTCGAGAGCGCGGGCCGGGACGACCGGGGAGTGCACGTTAGACATGAGAGGAATCCGATCCGGTACCGGCGCCCTTGTCGCTGTCTGTGGCTGCGGCAACGGCGCGGCCGCGGCGGCGGAACACCG
This sequence comes from uncultured Propionibacterium sp., assembly GCA_937867175.1. Lineage (GTDB taxonomy): Bacteria > Actinomycetota > Actinomycetes > Propionibacteriales > Propionibacteriaceae > Brooklawnia. Next base: position 3,892 of record CALMKG010000064.1, read on the forward strand.
GCTCCGTCGCAGCGAGCTCCTCCTCCGTTGCGATCCGGAACGCGCCGGCCGACTCGGTCTGCACCGCCCGGCGGCCTTGTCCGCGGGTGGCGCGGAGGCTCGCGACGATGGACACAGTGATGATCGTGGCGACCACGGCCAGGCTGATCGTGGTCGGGATGTAGAGGACATCCAAGAGCAGCATCTTGATACCCACCCAGATCAGCACGAACGCGAGCCCGACCTTGAGGTAGATGAACCGGTGGATGAGGTCGGCGAGCAGGAAGTACATCGCCCGCAGGCCGAGGATGGCGAAGGCGTTGGCGGTGAAGACCAGGAACGGTTCGGAGGTGACGGCGAAGATGGCGGGGATGGAGTCGACGGCGAAGATGATGTCGGTGATCTCCACCAGCACCAGCACCGCCAACAGCGGGGTCGCCACCACGATCCCGGCCTTGCGGATCAGGAACTTCTGCCCGTGGTACGCGTCGGTCATCGGCACGAACCGGCGAAACACCTTCAGGATCTTCGACTTTTCGGGGTGGACGTGGTCGTTGCGGGAGCGGAACATCCGCCACCCGGTGTAGATCAGGAACGCGGCGAACACGTACAGGATCCAGGAGAAGTTCTCGATCAGGGCGGCGCCGGCGGCGATGAAGATGCCGCGGAAGATCAGGGCGCCGAGGACGCCGAGGAACAGCACCCGGTGCTGGTACTCCCGGGGGACGGCGAACGCGGCGAAGATGATCGCCCAGACGAACACGTTGTCCACGGCGAGGGATTTCTCGATCAGGTAACCGGCGAAGTACTGCTGCCCGAACTCCGCCCCCCACAGCGACCAGACCAGCACACCGAACGCGACACCGAGCGTGACCCAGACGATCGACCAGACGGCCGCTTCCCGCACCCCGATGACGTGCGCTTTCCGGTGCGCGACCAGGTCGACGGCGAGCATCACCAGGATGACGCCCAGGACGGCGAACCATGCCCATAAGGGGACAGTCATGACAAAGACCTCCACGAAGATTTCGTGAAGGTCTCATCGGCCGGCGGGCCCTGCTCACCGGATCCCACGCGGGAACGTACTGACGATGCGGAGCGAGGATTACTCCCCTTCACTGACCATGAAAGCATGAAGTATGCTTCACGTCAAGTGTCCGGCTGCCTCGATGCTGGGCGGAACCGAAGTAGTCGGGAGGGGGCGTTCGTGGAGGAGTCCGACGCTGGCCGGGACAGCCGGGTGCGGTGGTCGCCCCGGGTCTCACGGGCGCTGAACGCGGAGGCGGTATACGGGACGGTGCTCACGGCAGGACTGATCTCGGCGTTCTCGCTCTACGATCCGACGTTGCCGGAGCTGATCGTGCGCACGGTGGGGACGGTGGTGGTGTTCTGGGCGGCGCACGTGTACGCGGAGATCGTCGGAAACCGCGAGACCGGCTGGCGGCCCGCGATCCGGGAAGCGTTGGAGCGGTCCGCCGGGCTGCTGTGGGCGCTCGTGGTCCCACTCGGGTGTCTTGCCGTCGCGGCCGCGTTGCAGCTGTCTACGAGTCAGGCGGTCGATGTGGCGTTGTGGGGGGCGGTCGCAGCGCTGGCGGTACTGGGGTGGTGGGCGGCCCGCCAGCGGCACGCCGGCGAGCTTTCCCGGCTGATCACGTCGGCCGCGACGGCCGGGATGGGGTTTGCGCTCATCATCCTGAAGGCCTTGATTCACTGAACCTCGCGATTGCGGGCCGTCAACGGACGTCGATCAAAGCCTGGATGAGGTCGCCGGCGGCGTGAGTCGCGTTGGACGGGTGTCGAAGCGGCTGATCGGGATGAAGCACGTACAGGGCACGCGGAGCGTGCGCGTCGAGTGGCCCGTCAGGGCTGCTCTGGTGGGTTCGTCAGGACAGGCGGGGGCCTTCGGGGTGGAGGCTGGTTTCGGGGGTCTGGTAGTCGTCGACGCGCTTGGGCGCGGCGGTCCTCTCGATCATCGTCATGGTGTCGTTGAGGCGTTCCACGAGTCGGGGCGCTGCTTCAGAGTTGGCGGGTAACTGCATGGATGGCACGACTTCGCTGAGCGCGATGCGGTGCATTTCCGTGAGCAGGGGTGCGGTGGCCGGCGTGATCTGGTTGGACGCTTGGGCGTACTGCGTGAACGCGCGGAGCTCGGCGAGCCAGGCGGCGGCGCCTCGGTTCGTTGCGGCGACGGTGCGGCCTTGGGTGAGGGCTTTGAGGGCGGTGTCTTGGTCGTAGTCCTCGATGGGAGCGTCGTAGAGTTCACCGCTGCGGGTGACGATCTTGACGCGGTTCAGAGGCGCCTCGGGGGTGATCTGTGCGAGCAGGTCGCGGGTTCCGGTCCAGCCTCGATCGTGCTGTTCGAGTGTGGTCCAGCGGGGTTCTCCCCCGGCCTGATGGTCGGTGAAGTAGCGGCCGGCGGCGGCGATGAGGCTGTCGCGGCGTGCGGTGGCGAGGGCGACAATCTCGGTGCGGAATCCGGTGTCGCGGAAGTTGCGGGCGGTCGCCAGGGTGAGCGAGGGGGTGTGGAAGGTGCCCTCGAGTTGGAGGGAGTGGCGATGCTCTCGTGCGTAGTCGATCGCGTTCTTGACCCAGACCGCGGTGGCTTGGGCGAGGATCGGGCCGGCGTCGAAGGGTCGATCGCGGACGAGCTGCGCGTAATCGGGGTGGAAGGCGCGGAGGTTGTCTCCTGAGAGTGGCACGATGCCGGGGTAGTCGCGGGCGATGCGGGAGGTGAACCGCCGCAGGTTCTCTGCCGCTGTTATGCGGGGAGCGGTTCCTCGGTGAGGGCCGCGTAGTAGGTCTGCTCGAACTCGTTCGGGCTGACCATGCCGAGGCTACCGTGGAGCCTGCGGTGGTTGTACCAGTCGACCCAGCCGGCGGTGGCGTACTCGACGTCGGCGATCGTCTTGTACGCGCCGTCGTGGAAGATCGTGGTGCGGATGCACTCGGCCTTGTAGAGCCCGTTGATCGTCTCCATGAGGGCGTTATCGTACGCATCCCCGACCGACCCGATCGAGGGGGCGATACCGTCGAGGGCGAGCTTCTCCGTGTACGAAATCGCGGTGTATTGCGACCCGGCATCCGAGTGTGCCCGGAGCTGATCGGGGCCGACGGGGTGGCCTTGCCGGTCGCGTTCCCACAGCGCCATCCGCAGTGGGATCATCACCAGCTCGACGTGCTTGGTCGTTGCCACGTGCCAGGCGACGATGCGCTGCGAGTAGACGTCGAGGATGAACGCGACGTACACGAACCCTGCCCACGTCCTGACGTAGGTGAAGTCCATCACCCACGTGTGATCCGGCCTGGGTGCGGTGAAGTCGCGGTTCAGCAGGTCCCCGGCGCGGACACCGTCC
>CALMKG010000065.1 GCA_937867175.1 uncultured Propionibacterium sp.
CAGCACGGTACTGACGTACCCGTCGAGATCTGCCACTGATATGTCTTCTACTGCCACCCTCAGACCATACCGAGATACAGTCCCATTGGTTGCCCGATGGTCAGCCAGGTCAACAACCGCTTCATCGGCAGTTCCGGACGTCCGCTCCTCGGCATGACAGTGCAGTGAAGTTCATCGGGGACCCGGAGTTCTCGCACTGGCGCGACCACCCGAAAGTCTCCCACGACGAGCAGTACCGGGCCGTCGTGCTCGACTCCGCTCCACCATGTTGTGTCGGCCGGGTCTTGCTGGACGACGTGCTGCCGATTCGCTTCTTCACGGATGACTCCGCCGCACCTTCGCGGCGATCCAAGGGTTACGACGGATTGGATGGGCAGTGGGTGTGTTCCAACTATTGGCACAGATCCGTCGGTTGGCATGACGGCGTCTGGGCACGGCACGGTTCCCCAGCTGAGAGGAGTGAGTGCAACGGCCGGTATCGGGGCGAGGGTCCCGGCCTATCGTTCTAGCGAGGGGCTGGGACGAACGTGACTCGCTCCTTGGTGAGATCGACGGCGGTGGCCTTCCAGCCCGCATCCTGGATCGCACGGGCACGGCGCTGCCGTCGTAGGAGTGCCAGTGAGGCGGGTGTTTGCGGCACGAGGGCGGCAGCGGTCCGCCCATCAGCTCTTCAAGCTCGGTGAAGGTCGTCGTCACTGGCCGGGGCGCCTGCTGGGACAGCCACGACCACAGCGAGCGGTACTTACCGGCATGGGTGCGGGTCGACAGCTGAGGTGCTTCGTCATGGAGATCGTATGAGGAGCCACCTCGGGCACTCTCGCCCTCCTCAGTAGCCCCGTCGAGGGCGAGAACGTCGGAGCGTGTCCACACTTGGATCTCGGGCCCCGGGCGATCGATCAGGGCGCGGGCGAACCGCAGCAGCGACTCATCGCGGGCATCGCCATCTGCCAAGACGATGATCCCGACAGGTGCGCCACAGTCCATGAGGTTTAGTAGGTACCCTTGACGTGCTTGCGGGTCCTCCAGCTGGATTCGATCTCGAACGCGACCACGGGAACCGGGCCATCCACTCCCGGAACCGGTGGCTGGAGCTCGGTGGCTCCTCGCGCATGGTAAGACAATCCTCGCTGGCGCGATGGGATCCGCACGTCAACCTTGCTCATTCCGCGCGGGCTCGCCGAGAGCGGGTCACCGCCTTGGCCGCCTCGATGACCGCAAAGAGACCTATGCCTGCCGCCGCTGCCACCGCCAAGTCCGCGGGGGCAAGGGGCTGCACCCGCAGGAAGCCGCCCAGCGGCGTGTACAGCGCGGCCAGTTGGAGGGAGAGGACCACACCGGCGACGGCCAGCAAGAGGGGGTTGGACCAGAGCCCCACCTTCCACAAGGACTCGTGGAGGGAGCGGACGGCGAACGCCTGACCGATCTGGAGGAACGCGAGGGTGGTGAACAGCATCGATTGCCAGGCTGGGTTGCCGAGCTCGTGGTAGGCGATCCCCACGCCAAGAGCGATGGCGCCGATGAGGAATCCGATCCCGGCAGTGTGGACGCCGAGTCCACCGGCCCACAAGCTGCCCCCGGGCACGTGTGGCGGACGTCGCATGACGTTGGGCTCCGCAGGTTCCTTACCCATCGCGAGTCCGAGCAGTCCATCCGTCATCACGTTCAGCCACAGCAGCTGCAGGGGCAGCAGTGCAACAGCGGCGGTGGTGTCGAGCTCGGTGAACAGGTACGGAATCGGCCAGCACACCATCACGATGATCTTCCCGAGGTTCCCGGCCACCGCGAAGGACACGAAGCGGCGCAGGTTGTCGTAGATCACGCGGCCCTCCTCGACCGCACTGATGATGGTGGCGAAGTTGTCATCGCGGAGCACCATGTCCGACGCCTCCTTGGAGACGTCCGTCCCGGTGATGCCCATCGCCACGCCGATGTCTGACTTCTTCAGCGCCGGGGCGTCGTTGACACCGTCGCCGGTCATCGCCACGACCTGGTTGTCGCGCTGGAGGGCGTCGACGAGCCGGAGCTTGTGCTCCGGGGCCACGCGCGCGAAGACGCTGACGGTTCGGGCCGCTTGGTCGAACTCTTCGTCCGTGAGCCTGTCGAGTTCCACGCCGGTCAGGACCGCCCCGTCGCGGCCGATGCCGATCTCATGGGCGATGGCCCGCGCTGTCAGGGGGTGGTCTCCGGTGATCATCACCGGCCTGATGCCAGCTGTCACACACTTCGCGACGGCGTCGGCCACCTCGGGCCGGGGCGGGTCGCTGATACCGACCAGGCCGAGCAGGGTCAGCCCTTCCTCCAGGTCGGCATCCGCGCCTGACTCGAGCGTTTTGAAGGCCAGGCACAGCACGCGCTGCCCCGCCGAAGCGAGAGCGGCGTTGGTTGACTCGACCCACGCCCGTGCCGAGTCGTCGAACGGGTGGGCGCTCCCCTCGGACCAGACCGAGGTGAGTCGCGGCAGCAGCCCGTCCACAGCGCCCTTGACGAAAACGATGTCGCCGTCGGCCACTTCAGGGAAGACCGCCGCGTCGTCGCGACGGTGGCGGGTGCTCATCCGCTTGCGCTCGGAATCGAAGGGGAGCTCCGCGAGACGTGGCAGTGCCGACCGCAGCTTCGCGACGTCCATGCCGCCTTGAGATGCCGCCTCGAGAAGGCACGTCTCGGTGGGGTCTCCGAGCAGCTTGGTTTCACCGTCGACGAGCCGGATCTCGGAGTCGTTGCACAACGCGCCCGCTATCAGCGCCATGCTCGCCGCCTGGGAGGGAGCGCCCTGACCCGGCACCCAGTCGGCCTCCCCGGGGATCGCGAGACGAGTGACGGTCATCCGGTTCTGCGTCAGGGTTCCCGTCTTGTCCGAGCAGATGACGGTCACCGATCCGAGCGTCTCCACAGCGGGGAGCTTCCGGACAAGCGCCTCCCGACGCAGCATTCGCTGCGCCCCTACAGCCAAGGTGAACGTCACGACGGCCGGCAAGCCTTCCGGGATGACCGCGACAGCCACCGAGATGGCGGTCAGCACCAGGTCGCTCCAGGTCTCCCCGGCCAGCGCTCCCAGACCCGCCACCACACCAGCGGTGACCACGCCGACGACGGCGAGCTGCTTGCCGACACTGTCCAGGCGCTGTTGCAGCGGAGTGCGTTCCCCCGTCACGCCCTGCAGCAGGTCCGCGATCTTCCCGAGTTCCGTGGCCATCCCGGTGGCCACGACCACGCCTACGCCCCGTCCGTAGGCCACCTGCGTTCCCGAGTACGCGAAGTTGAGCCGATCACCCAGCGGTGAGTCGACCTGCTCCAGCGGGTCGCTGGTCTTCTCCACCGCTTCGGACTCCCCGGTGAGAGCGGCCTCCTGGATCCTCAAAGTCGCGGTCTCCAGCAGGCGGAGGTCTGCCGGAACCACCGTGCCTGCATCGAGGTGGACGATGTCGCCCGGCACCAGATCGGAGGCCGCAAGCTGGCCCAGCTGACCACCCCGCACCGCCCGCACGAAAGGGACAGTCATCTCACGCAACGCCGCGATCGCCCGTTCCGCGCGGTACTCCTGGAAGAAGCCCAGGAGCGCGAACAGCACGACGATCCCGCCGATGGCACTCGCCTCCAGGAACTTCCCCAGCAGCAGCGACAGCCCTGCGGCTGCCAGCAGGATCACCACCATCACCGCGGTCAACTGTTCCCAGAGAATCTTCCATGGCGACTTGGTCCCACGATCGATCAGAACATTGGGGCCATGCTGGTCCAAGCGGGCACGCGCCTCGTCGTCACTGAGACCGTGCGGGGAGGTGCCCAGCTGCTCCATGGCCTCCGTGCCAGACAGAACATGCCATGGCTGCGCAGGGGCTAGTTCGGTGGGCACAGGGGGAACATTCTTCATGGCAGTCCTTTGCTGGCGGAGCACCACCCTTTGCTGGCGGAGCACCACGGAGGCCTTGGTCCCCTCGACGCGGCGGAACCGAGCCACTGTCGAGATTGACTCCGGTCAACTGAAGGCCTGAGCCCTCCTGGTACCGGAATCCTACTGGATCGACAGATCCACCTGTCAAGGCAAGGGAGGCCACGCAATGGCTTAGACAGTCACTGCAACCGCCGCCCTGTCGTAGCCTCAGATTGGATGTAGAACGGGCAAGTCACCGAGAGGGCTAACACATGCTGCAGCGGCTCAGACGGATGTCGATCGGCGAGTGGCACCAGGCTGTCGGTGTGGGCTCGCCAGCTTGGCCCGTCGGGGAGAGCAGCCGTTGATGAGGATCGTCGTCGTTGCCGACTCGCATGCTCCTCGTCGCTGGAAGGGGGTGCCGTCGGCGCTGGCGTCCGAACTGGCGATGGCCGATCTGATCCTGCACGCCGGCGACGTGTGCGTGCCGGAGGTCTTGGATGAGCTCGCCGCCTATGCCCCCGTGCGGGCGGTGATGGGCAACAACGACGGCGAAGCGGTTCGGGCTTGGGGCGCCACCGATGAATTGGAGTGCGAGGTCGAGGGCGTGCGGATCGCGATGATCCACATTGCCGGTCCCAAGCAGGGTCGCGGACGCCGCATGCGTCGGCGATTCCCTAACGCTGACGTCGTGGTGTTCGGCCACTCGCACATCCCGTGGGACGGAGAGGAAGAGGGCGTGCACCTGCTCAACCCCGGATCTGTCGCTGATCCGCGCCGTGAGCCGTCGCCCAGCTTCGCGGTGCTCACTGTCGGCGCGGGCAGCTGGAGCAGTGAGATCGTGCGGTTCCCACGCGCGGGATCTGGCTAGCCGCTCGACGATGTGACCCCTCAGGCGGCACCCGCGTACGTCGCGCGTTGCCCCGCCTTTGGCGGGTGCGCGAAGCTGGGCGTATCCGCACCTTGAGGAGACCAGAAATCGTGACCACGTCCCGCCGCTTCGCCCAGATCGACGTCTTTGGGGCCGTGCCGTACGGCGGCAACCCTGTCGCCGTCGTGCTCGACGCGGAGGGCCTCAGCACGGAGCAGATGCAGCGCGTCGCCCGCTGGACCAATCTGTCCGAGACCACGTTCCTCCTAGCGCCGTCGGATCCTCAGGCCGATTACCGGGTGCGGATCTTCACCCCTGGCGGGGAGTTGCCCTTCGCCGGGCATCCGACGCTGGGCTCGGCGCACGCATGGCTCGAGGCCGGTGGCCGGCCGCGCGGCGAGCTCGTGATGCAGGAGTGCGGCGCCGGTCTCATCCCGCTGCGCCTAGGCGACCGGCTGGCCTTCGCCGCACCCCCGCGTCTGCGGACCGGCCCCCTCGACGACGACCTACTCGCGTGCATCGTCGACGCCTTCGGGATCGGCCGCGGCGACGTCGTCGCCCACCAATGGGTGGACAACGGTCCTGGCTGGACGGTGATTCAGCTCGCCAGCGCCGACGAGGTCCTCGCCCTGGAACCGGACCTCGCCCGGATCCCTGACCTCATGGTGGGAGCCGTGGGCGCCTACCCGCCCGGGTCGCCCCGCGGCTTTGAGCTGCGCTCCTTCGCGCCGGCCGTCGGAGTCCCCGAGGACCCAGTGTGCGGGAGCATGAACGCCTCCGTGGCCCAATGGCTCGTCGGCGAGGGCCTGGCGCCGGAGCACTACCTCGTCTCCCAAGGTGGCCGACTGGGGCGCGACGGCGAGATCACCATCGACGCGGACCCGGACGGCACCGTCTGGGTGGGCGGCGCGACGACCACGTGCTTCCGCGGAGAGGCGCTGCTCTAGGAGGCCGGGTCGGCGGGACGCGTGGGCACGAGGCCGCTCTCGTACGCGACGATCACGGCCTGGATCCGGTCCCGCGCGCCGAGCTTGGCCAGGATGCTGGCCACGTGAGTCTTCACCGTCGCCGGGGACAGCCACAGCTGAGCGGCGACCTCGGCGTTGGTCAGCCCATGCGCCACATGGACGAGCACCTCGCGTTCACGCGACGTGAGGGCGTCCAGCCCAACACTCCGCGACACCCCGTGACTCGAGCCAGTCGGGGGCAGCCGCCGCGCGTAGGTGTCCAGCAGCCGCCTCGTCACGCTTGGCGCCAGGATGGCCTCGCCAGCGGCCACTGTGCGGACCGCGGCAACCAGCTCTTCCGGCAGCGCGTCCTTGAGTAGAAATCCGCTCGCACCGGCCCGAAGCGCGGCGAATACGTACTAGCCTCGATGTTTCATGACAGGTGTGTTCGGGGCTTGTCGGCGCCGGTGGCGTCGAGGCGGCTCTGATTCTTGCAGGTGGGTGTGACAAGGCCCCGCGTGACGTCTGCGGTGCGGGGTTCCAGGCCGATAGCTTCCAGGTTCAGTGGCGGGACGGGTGGAGGCCCGGGGGTCAGGTGGCGGGTGCGGGGAGTCCTCGGAGTCGGCCGATTCCGTCGATGATCAGCTCGGCCCAGCGGGACTGCTCCGTGAGGTGCAGCACGACGCGGCGAGCGCGGCGGGCGAGGGTCGCGGGGATGGTGTAGAGGCGGTAGCGGAGTCGTTTCGGTTCCCAGCGGCGGGCTTCGTGGCCGGCCAGGGCCAGCATTCCGCTCCAGGCCTGCA
>CALMKG010000066.1 GCA_937867175.1 uncultured Propionibacterium sp.
AGCGGATCACCCCGGACGCCCGGGCCGCGGCCACCGCCGCAGTCCGGTTGTCGACGCCCAGTTTGGTGAAGACGTGGACGAGGTGTGTCTTGACGGTCGCCTCCGACAAGAACAGTTGCCGCGCGATCTGACGGTTGGCCAGCCCGTCCGCGACCAGCGCGATGACCTCGCGCTCGCGTTCGGTGAGTTCGCTCGGTGGCGCGACCACCCGGCGAGCGAGGCGTCCAGCGACCGAGGGCGCGAACACAGTCTCGCCGCGGGCGGCTGCCTCCACGGCGGCGCCCAAGGCGTCCGGGGTGGCATCCTTGAGCAGGTAGCCGCAGGCCCCGGCCTCAATGGCAGCGACGATGTCGGCGTCGGTGTCGTAAGTGGTCAGGATCAGTACCTTCGCGTTCGGGTCGCGTTCCCGCAGGGCGCGGGTGGTGGTGACGCCGTCATCGGCGCCGAGTTGCAGGTCCATCAGCACCACATCGGGGTTCTGGCGTCCGACCACTGACAGCGCCTCGGCCTGTGAGGCGGCTTCGCCCACCACGCTCACCCCGGGGCGGGTCGACAGTAGCGCGACGAGCCCGGCACGCACGACGGGGTGGTCGTCGACCACGACAACGCTGGTCATGTTCCCCCTTCCAACGGCAGGGACGCCGCGATCGCGGTGCCCTCACCTGGTGCGGATTCGATCGAGAGCGTCCCCCCAAGGGCCGCCAGCCGCTCATGCATGGCCCGCAGGCCGAAGCCGCCGGCATCGGTCACCGGCCCGACCAAGGAGGGGTCGAAGCCCCGTCCGTCGTCGACCACATCGACGAGCAACTCCCCAGGTTCGTAGGACAGCGAGACCACGACCCGGGAGGCCGCCGCGTGCTGCCGCACGTTGGCCAACGCGCCCTGCACCAGCCGCAAGACGGCCACATCGACCTCGGTGGAGGCCAGGCGTGGGTCACCGACCACCTCCAGGTCGGCGCGCAGGCCGGTCTCGGCAGACAACCGGTCCAGCAGCCGCCGGACTGCGGCCGGCAGTGGTGCGTCCTCGAGTTGGGCGGGCGCCAGCGCATGGACGACGCGTCGGGCCTCGACGAGGTTCTCCGCGGCGGTGGCCTCGATCTGGCCGAGCAGGCCGGCCTCGCTCGCCCCACGGGCGATGCCGGCTCGGGCCAGCAGCAGGATCGAGCTGTACCCCTGCGCGAGAGTGTCGTGGATGTCGCGGGCCAGGCGCGAACGCTCTCCCAGGGCGCCCGTCTCACGCTGCACGGTGGCCAACTCCGCCTGCACGGCGACAAGATCAGCCTGGGCCGACCTGAGCTCGGCCAGCAGGCGGCCCCGCTCAGCAGATTCGGCGAGGATCATGCGGTCTCCTGCCGTCATGCCGATCGCCACCAAGGCGCCCACGACCGGCCCGAGCACCACCGCCACCGCGCTGGTGGCTGAAGACCACAGCGCGACGATGGAGATGGCGGTGAGCACCCCCACGCATGCCAGCCCCGCCGCCGTCGGCAGCAGGTGCAGGCCGACCAGACACAGGCTGAAGACCAGCCAGGCGAACGATGGCGCTTGCACGACGGTCACCAGCCACAACCCGGCAAGGACGCCGAACCAAGCCCAGCCCCGGCGGCGGGGCGTGCCGCGTCCAGCCAACCAGGCGCCCACCGGATACCAAAGTGCAAGCGCTACTGCCGCGGCAAGCCCCAGACCGGTGAACCGTCCCTCGGCGATCGTCTGCGCCACGCCGACCACGAACAGGATCGCGAACAGCACGTGCTGGCTCACCCGCAGCGCCTTCGCTGCGGGTGACGGCGCGTGCTCCGTGGCGGTCGTCATCGGCCACCACGTTACCGCTCCAAGGTGGGGTTGCCGTTGGTCAAGGCGCTGCGCAGGGCCAGGAAGAGCACGAGGACGGCCGCGGTCAGCAGGATGTGGCCGAGCCCGGCGACACCAGCGAATGCCATCGAAGTCGGATCGGTGGCGACCACCTGCAGTATGCCGCGGACGATCAGCGCCCCGGCGGTGATGAGCAGTCCGGCATGACAAAGGGGCTCGAACCAGCGGAACCAGCTTGACTGCGACAGGCCGAACAGCCGCTCCAAGGCCAGTACCACCAAGAAGACGAGCATGCCGAGCGCCAGGAAGTGTGTGTGGCCCAGCGACAGCGTGGTGGGGCCGGTGAAGTCCCGGCTGTGGGTCAGGGTGCGGTAGAACAGCCCAGCGAGCAGCCCGAGGCCCGTATAGCCGCCGGCGGCCAGGCCGAGGCGTCGTTCCAGTGCGGTCGAGGCACGCAGTCGAACCGAGGCAGCGGTAGGGGTTGTTGCGGTGGTGGTCACGGTTTCCTTTCGATCGTATGTTGCTCACCACCCAACCAGCCGCGCTGCTGCCAGCCATCGGACAGACGGCCAGACCCGACTCAACCATTTGATGGATGCCCGACCCACCTCGAGCGCGATGGCCAGCGCCTCGTCCGGAGAGAGGCTGGAGACGTGCCAGACTCCACCGGCCTGTCCGGCGCGATGATCCGCTGTGCAGTCTCCGAAAGGCCCACCTGTGAACATGCCCTCCAACCCCGCACTCGCCGTTGTCAACGAGCCGGCGCCAACCAGACGTGAATGGCTCGGACTTGGCGTCCTGGCGGTCGGGCTCGGCCTGATCGTCCTCGACGGGACCATCGTCGGCGTCGCCCTGCCGACGATCATCAGCGATCTCGAACTCAATCTCACCGACGCGCAATGGGTGAACAGCCTGTACGCGGTCGTCCTGGCCGCGCTGCTGTTGTCGACCGGACGCCTGGCCGACCGTTGGGGCCGCAAACGCATGTTCCTGTTCGGGCTTGTCGTCTTCGTCGGCGGCAGCCTCCTCGCAGCTGCCGCCGACGCGTCGGGGTCGCTCATCGGCGCCCGCGCGGTGCAGGCGGTCGGGGCGGCCTTCATCATGCCTTCCACACTGTCGACGGTGAACGCCGTCTTTCGCGGCAGGTACCGGGCCGCTGCCTTCGGGGTGTGGGGTGCGGTGATCTCGGGCGCGGCGGCCATCGGACCGCTCGCCGGTGGCGCGCTGACCCAGTGGGCGTCCTGGCACTGGATCTTCCTGGTCAACCTGCCCTTGGGTGCGCTGGTCATCGTCGGGGCGATCCTCACCGTTCCGGAGACGCGCGGAGACGAACGCCGCCCCGGTGCGGATGTCGATGGCGCCCTGCTGAGCGCGATCGGGTTCGGCGCCCTTGTCTTCGCCGTGATCGAGGGGCCGGACCTCGGGTGGTGGACGCCGAAGGGGGAACTTTCGATGTTCGGCTGGAACTGGCCGCAGGACGCGGTGGTCTCGGCGGTCCCGGTCGCGCTGGGGGTCGCCGCCGTGGCGCTCGTCTTGTTCGTCGTCTGGGAACGACACCGGGAGAAGGTGCAGCGTTCAGCTCTGCTTGATCTCCGCCTGTTCCTGCTGCCAACGTTCTCGTGGGGGAACCTGACTGCGGCGATGGTCGCGGTGGGGGAGTTCGCCATCCTCTTCGTGCTGCCGCTGTACCTCATCAACGCCTTGGGACTTGACGTCATGGGTGCCGGCCTGGTGCTGGCCGGCATGGCGTTCGGAGCCTTCCTGTCGGGGGCGGCAGCCCGGCATCTGGCTGCGAAGTTCGGCTCACCAGGGACCGTGCTGATCGGCCTGAGCCTGGAGGTCATCGGTGTGGTCACCCTGGCGCTGCTCATCCAGGGAGCCACCCCCGGCTGGCAGATCGCGCTCCCCTTGGTCGTCTATGGCCTGGGTCTGGGCCTGGCGTCCGCTCAGCTGACCGGGACCGTGCTCCGCGACGTCCCGGTGGGCATCTCCGGTCAGGGATCGGCGACCCAGAGCACCGTCCGGCAGATCGGCTCGGCGCTGGGCACCGCGTTCTCCGGAGCCACGCTGGCCGTGGCGCTGGCCATCACGCTGCCCGCGGCGCTCACCGCCGCCGGGATCACCGGGCAGGCCGCTGACCAACTGGCCGAGGCGACCCGGCAATCGGCCGGCACCACCATCGCCCAACTGCGCGCCCAAGGGGCGGCCAGCCCCCTGGGGGACCAGACCGCCGCCACCGTGGACGCCCTGGTCACCGGCTTCACCGACGCAACCAGGTGGGCGCTCCTGATCGCCACCGCATTCCTGTTGCTGGGGCTTGCCGGTGCCTGGCGACTGCGACGCGCCGCGGGTGCGGCCTCGCCTCAAGTACGGTGAAGTGCTCCGATTGGTTGCCGCGGGCCGCAGCAGTCGCCAGATAGACAGCGCGCAGACCCTTCAGCTAGAAGACGGACGCCCCGGCGCCTCAGCAGCATCTTCACCAAGGTCCAGGTGGTGTCCCAGACTGAAACGACTGTCGACGCCTCTGATCATGGGTCAACTTGACCGGCGGCGTGGCAGTGTCGGATTGGGTCGCTGCGGAGATGAAGGCCGGACCCCGGAATCCCTGAACAGCGCTCAGCCACGGCCTGAAAAGCTCCCGGAACCCGGTTACAGAACCCGTGGGTGTACCCAGATCAGGGAATCACGGAGAGCTGGGCTTGCCGCTTGGCGCGGCCGGGGGACGTAGCCGTTGTCCTCAGGCACACTGCCGACGGGATGTGAGGCGGCTGATGGTAGGGGGCGCGCTAGCCGCGGACGAGGAGACGGTGTGTGGCGTCGTGGCGGATCGGCAGGCCCACGTTGGTCTGGGGGAACCAGACTCTGCCCATCGCGTCGAAGGTCCCCGGCGAGTCAAGCGCGCAACTTGCCGCCGAAGACCTCGAAGAGCACACGCAGCGTGAGCACGCTGGAGACCAAGACAAGCATGTAGCCGAACACCTCGAACAGGCTGAGCGTCGAGGTGAGCATCGGGCCGGCCAGACTGGTCAGGAGCATCGCAGCCATGATGCCGAACGCGCCGGCCAGGAACGTGATGGCAGCAAGGTTGATGAACTGCCGAAGGATGTCACGGTCACGGCGGTCGGCAAGCAGCCGGACGTTGACGCTCAGACGGCCATCAGCCAGTGACCCGGTGATCCGGTCCAGCCGGTGCGGCAATTGTCTCACCAAGGGGACCAGGCCGACGAGTTCATCCTCCACCGTGCGGGCGAGCACCTCAGGTCGGCGGGCGTCAGTCAGACGCTTGCCGGCGTAGCCGGAAGCCTCTGCAACGAAATCGAACGCGGGGCTGAGTACCCGCAGGGTTCCCTCGACAGTCCCCAGCGCACGCGCAGTCGCCGTGAGCTGCGCCGGAAGCGCCAACCGGTGGTTGGCCAGGACGGCGATCACCTGCATGAGTGCAGTCACGTCCAGGCTGGCGCCGCTGCCGAGGTGACGAGCCAGGAAGGCGCCGATCTCCAGGCGCAGGGCCCGCTCGTCGACATCGTCGGGCAGGTCCACGAATGCGAGCAGCGCGTCTGCGAAGGCCCGTGAATCGGTGCGCGAGAAGGCCAGCAGCAGGTCGGTGATCTGGCGACGGACCTCCGAGTCGAGGCGACCGACCGAGCCGAAGTCGAGCAGCGCCAGCTCGGCGTCCGGGGTGATCATCACGTTGCCGGGGTGCAGGTCGGAGTGGAACACGCCGTCGTCCATGATCTGGTTCAGTACCGAGCGGAGCAGCAGCGTCGCCAGCTCCTGCCGCCGGGCCTGATCGAGGCCCTCGACGGCGGACGGTTCGCTGAGGGTCCTGCCGACCAGGAACTCCATGACCAAGACACGCCGGCTGGACAGGCGGGGGTGGAGCTTGGGGATACGCAGACGCTCCCCGGACCCGTGGCTGGCAACGGCGGCTTCCAGCGCGGCGATGTTCGAGGCCTCGACACGGTAGTCGAGCTCGTCGATCAGGCTTTCCGCGAGACTGTCGGCCAGCTCCTGGACGCCGAACTGCCTGGCCCAGACCGTCGACTCGGCAAGCTTGGTGGCGACACGACGCGTGATGTCGACATCGCGTTCCACCAGCGGGATGATGCCCTCGCGCTGGATCTTCACGGCGACGCGATCGCCGTCCGCCAACGTGGCCAGGTGTACTTGGCCGATGGAGGCGGCGGCAACGGGATCGTGAGCTATCTGGCTGAAGACCTCCTCGATCGGGTGGCCCAGCTCGGCCGACAAGACCGCGGCGGCCTGTCCCCAGGGCATCGGAGGAACCTGCTGCTGTAGCTTGGCCAGCTCCTCGATGAACTCGGTGGGCAGGATGTCCTCTCGGGTCGAGAGCACTTGGCCGAGTTTGACGAAGGCGCCACCGGCCTCCTCCAGTGCGGCCTTCAGTGCCCGGGCAGCCAAGGCCCGCTCTGCGCTGGCAGCGCTGGTGTGATCGGTGTTGGGCTTGAACGGGATGAGGCGGTGACGGAACGCGATACCGACCAGCTGCGAGTAGCGGCGGGCACGGCCGGCACTTCTTCGGATGCCGGGAATCCACTGGTCGGGGCGGGGCATGGAGCCCTGGGGGACGGCGAGCTCGGCCACCACCAGGAAGCCGACGGCACCGAGCAGGATGATGCC
>CALMKG010000067.1 GCA_937867175.1 uncultured Propionibacterium sp.
CATGACCTGGCGAGAACAGCTCCAATGGCTGCTGTCCAAGCTGCGCCCCAAGCACTATCTGCTGCCCACTCTCGACGCTCCCACGTTCGAGGAACAGGCAGTCCGTCGTGCGAAGCAGCACCATCGCTGGTGCGAGACCTGCAAGATCGGGTTCCGTACCACGCCTGAGTTCCACGACCACAACGTGTTCATGCACTACTGATCGTGGAGCAGTGCCGGATCTGGGCGAGGATCCTGAGCACGCTTCGCTGAGTGGCCGGCTCCTGAGGGGGTAGGAGCCGGCCACGCCTCAGCTGCTAGGTGGGGCAACCAGAAGGCCGGTCTCAATCTCCCGGCGCAATGCAGTAGCTGACCTAACCAGCGAACCCATGCTTCTGGTTGCTCCTCCGTGCAGCTGAGTCATCTGCACAGTCCGACTCAATGAAGGGAGACACCGATGGTGTCCGCAGACAAGAAGGCCTCGACGACCAAGGTCGAGGACAAGCCCAAGGCCAAGGCGCTGCCCAGCATCAAGCAGCTGGAGGAGCGCATCGCTCGTCGCAACGAGCAGAACACCGCCGACCAGGCGCTGCTCGCCGAGCTGATCGCCAAGCGCGACGCGCGCAAGGTGACCAAGCTCAGCGCCATCGAGCAGCAGATCGCCAAGCTCAAGGCCGAGGCCGCCGCCCTCGCCGGAGAGCCGGTCGTCGAGCCCGAGGTCGTGGAGGGCTGATGACCATCTCCAACTACACCGCCGACGAGGTCGTGCAGTTGGGGCTGAAGATGTTCGCTGGGCTGCCGGCATACCTCGCCGGCAGCTCAGTGGCTGCCCAGTTCTGGGGCAAGCCACCGGGCAATGACCTTGATGTGTTCGTCCATGTTCCGCGGGGGGAC
The DNA here is from genome assembly GCA_937867175.1 of uncultured Propionibacterium sp. Taxonomy (GTDB): domain Bacteria; phylum Actinomycetota; class Actinomycetes; order Propionibacteriales; family Propionibacteriaceae; genus Brooklawnia. The sequence continues at coordinate 874 of CALMKG010000067.1, forward strand.
ACGTACGCCTTCGGGCAGTGCGTGGCACGAGCTGAAGCCGCCGGCTTCCGCTTCGAGGACAGGATGAGCAAGGTCAATGCACGGTGGCTCACCGCAGGCACACCTCACTGGCAGACCAACAGCCTCAAGATGGTCAACGACCAGGGCCTCGAGCTCAACCTCATCGGCAAGACGGTGAACGGATCTCCGATCACCAACCTGTCCGACGTGCTGGAGTCATTCGACTTCGGCCTGCTCGCTGTGGGATGGGAGACCCGCAAGGGTATCTTCCGTGACATGCGCAGCTACCAGTTCGGGCACCTCGGCATCGACCTCGATGGTCCGCTGCCGATGATGCTCGATCGTCTCGACGAGATGAAGCAGGGTCTGTTCAGCAAGTACGTGGGCTTCCGCGAACCGGGACGACTGGCTCGCTACGCCCACTGCTACGGCTACGACATGAGCCTGGTCATCGACGCGCTGATCCAGGGGTACCGGGCGAACGCCATGTACCAGTCCAGCCGCGGCAACGCGGACGGCGACATGCTGGCCAACATCTACAACCTCACGGCCGATCAGATCGAGGACGGCGAGTGGGATCAGATTCTCCAGGCGGAGAAGAAGATCATCTACCTCGACGAGCTCGACCAGATCTATGAGGCGATGATCTGACATGGACCCGAGCGAAGTCTTCGAGACAACCGACGAAGTGCTGCGGCAGGCCAGGAAAATCCACGACGAAAGTCGTCGATATGCCAAGCCTTCATCAGCACCCATGGATCCTTCGATGCTGTTCGCAATCGAGGATTCCTTTGCCAACTGCAAGGACTGCGGAAAGGTGGTCGAGATGTGCGTTTGTTCCGCCATTGACGACGCACTTCTTGATACACTGATTCAACAGGTTTCAGTGCCGAATCTCGCAGCCCTTTACCAGAAGGCGCAGGACCAGGGACTGGTCAAGCCGATGTACCACTACCAGTCCAACAGCTAAGCAATCGAGCACCCGTTCGATTGTTCAACCGGACACCAGATGATGCTGAAAGGAGCACCATGTCCAAGCAGTTCAACCTGTCCCAGCCGTTCGCCGACGGTTCCGTCAAGGTGACGGGAGCCGATCCGGGCGAGGTCGTGAAGCTGTACCCGCACGACTGGACCACCTTCAAGAAGGCGCAGGCCGAGCGCGACGCCCTCGAGTCGGCCAACGCCGAGTACGAGCAGGCGGTCAACGACACCTTCGCCAACATCATCGAGGTGGCGAAGAAGCTGGAGTCGACCCTGGCCGGCATCAACCAGCCCGACCCCAACCGGTACGTCACCGTGCGTGAGGCGACCGAGGGTGTCAAGGCCAAGAAGGAGATCGTCGTCGAGCTCGACGTGCACAGCCAGATCGTGCGCCTCATCGAGAGCGGCGAGACCGATCGCCTGGAGTGGACGGTGTACGCCGACCACGCCGAGATCGACATCCT
>CALMKG010000068.1 GCA_937867175.1 uncultured Propionibacterium sp.
GGCTGGAGCGCCAAGTGGCTGCGGTGGAGGGCATCGAGTTGCGCTCGGCGGGTATTGGTTCACCACCCAGCCGGCCGCTGCAGGCTGGCCTGGTGCCGGCGGTCGCGCTGCGTCGTGGGTCCCAGGTGGGGACGCCTGCCCAGTCCGGGACGCCGAGTGAAGGCCACCGCGTGACGGAGGTCATGGCACGCAGTGATTCGAAGGTGCCGGAACCATCCAAGGCCACGGCCGTCCCGCCGCCGTCAGCGCCCACCACACACGAAACCGCGATCTGGGCTGCGCAGCAACCGCAGGCGGGCGAATCGTTCCTGTCGCAGACTGCGCTTCCTGGCGATCCGCCGCCGGTGACGGCGCAGCAGGACCCGGAACGTCGCGCTGGTCCCAGTGAGTTCGAGATGCTGTGGGGCGAGACAAGCGCAGTAGATATTGACCAGGCGGCCGCCTATCTGCCGAACCCGGATGCTCCGACACCCAAACCGGAGACGGTTCCCGACCCAGCGGAGGCGCCCTTGCCGGTGCTCAGCCTCGATCAGATCGACGATCACGATTCGATGACGATCCTCAGCGTGGACACGTACGCAGGTGTCCCGGCGTCGCCGGCCAACGAACAGCCGGTGAACGCGGGCAGCGTGGTGGCGATCCTGTGCCCGTTGGGCCACGCCAACCCACCCCACCGGCCGGGTTGTCGAATCTGCGGCTCCCCGTTGTTGGGTGAGCCGCAGCGGGTCCCTCGTCCACCACTCGGCTGGATGCGCACCAGCGATGGCGAACGGGTCGACTTGACCACCCCAGTAGTCATCGGGCGCAAACCAACGGTGAGCCGGTTGCAGGGATTGGAGATGCCCCGGTTGGTGGCCGTGCCCCACGGACATGTGTCGTCCAACCATGTGGAGATCCGGTTGGAGGGCTGGAATGTGATGGCGGTCGATCTCCACTCGCGTAACGGCACCTTGTTGCGCAGGGCCGGTGAGCCACCGGTACGGCTGCCTGAGCAACCGGCGATGCTCGTCGCCGGGGATGTGGTCGATCTCGGCCACGGTGTTCAGTTCAGCTTCCACGAGTTGCCATGAACGCTCGTCCGGCGTCGACTCCGCCTGATCTGCCCGGGTTCCGCTTTGTGAACCTGGTCGGCATGGGCGGCTTCGCCGATGTCTTCCAGTACGAACAGCTGGGATTCAACCGCACGGTGGCTGTGAAGGTGATGCTGCACGACCTGGGCGAGGCAGCACAGAAGTCGTTCGAAGCCGAAGCCAACCTGATGGCGAAACTGTCGAACCACCCGTCCATCGTCTCGGTATACAACGGGGGGCAGGCCGCCGACGGGCGTCCCTATCTGGTGATGGAGTACTGCCCGCCTCCGCATCTGGCCTCCCGGTTGAAGAAGAGCCCGCTTTCGGTGGCGAAGGTGCTGGAGATCGGCATTCAGATTGCCTCGGCAGTGGAGATGGCCCACCGGCTGGGCGTGCTGCATCGAGACATCAAACCGGCGAACATCCTGTTCACCGAGTACGGTCGTCCCGCGCTCACCGACTTCGGCATTTCGGTGACCACCGATCGGGCCCAGCAGGGGCTCGGTGTTGGTATGTCGGTGCCCTGGGCGCCCCCAGAGCAACTCGTCAGTGGCCAGCAGATGGGTCCGGCCAGTGATGTTTATTCGCTGGCTGCCACGCTATGGACAGCACTGTGCGGACGCACACCCTTTGAACTGCCCGATGGGCCCAATGACCCGTTCGCCATGAGCAAGCGGGTGCGCACGCTGCCGCTGCCACCGCTGAATCTGCCGCAAGCCCCGCAGTCGCTGGAGTTGGTGCTGCGCACCGCGATGGCGAAGGATCCGATGCTGCGCTATGACTCGGCGCTCGACTTCGCCCGCGCGCTGCAGAACGTTCAGGTCGAGTTGCACCATTCGGTGACCCCGATCGATGTTCGCGATGAGAGTGCCGGATACCAAGCTGCCGAACCAGTCGACACCGGGACCCAGGTGGTCAGCCCGGCATCGATCAGCCCCGACGGCAACAGCACCGCCCACGCCAGCCTGTCGCGGGGGACGGGTGGCAGTGAGCATGATTCCGGCTGGCAGCAGTCGTCCGGTTCCCAGGCTCCGTTCATCAGCCATGGCCGGGGCTTTCAGACCGGCGGTGTCTCGGTCGAATTCACCGAGATGCCGTTGCCGCAGACCGACCAGCCGGTGGAGCGGGGCCCGGCGTCCTTGCCTGCCGTGGCCAGCGCTCCAGCGGGGCGGCGCAACGGGTTGATGATCGGCGTGATGCTGGGGGCCGTACTGGTCGGCGGCGGAGCCTACGCCGGGGTGCGGCTGCTAGAGACCGCACCTGCTGCGGCCAGGCCGACCGCCTCCGCAGCGGTGTCGAGCGCCAAGCCCGGCGACCCGATCGGGCAGAACGTGCCGATGCCGATCAACCTGGAACTGGTGGCCGAAGGCGAACAGGTGCAGGTCCGCTGGGAGAACCCGAGCCCGGCCGACGGCGACTCCTATCTGTACGCCGTGATCGACCCGGCGTCCCCGCTGACCACCGAGATCACCGGTCAGACCTCGGTCACCGTGCCCGCCTTGCCGGGACGCACCTGCGTCCAGGTGCAACTGGTTCGCGCCAACGGCCGCTACTCCGACCCTGCGAAGGCCTGCACGTCATGAAGACCGATGCCACACTGCACATCGATTTCGCCGGCGAGGAACATGACCTGCAACCGGGTTCGGACTTTCGCATCGGCCGGCGCGGCGATCTGGTCATCGACGACAATCCCTATCTGCACCGCGACTTCATCGTCATCACGTTCTCCGACGGATTCTGGTGGATCCACAACGTCGGGGGCAGATTGCCGATCCAGGTGACCGACCGCCTCGGACTCCTCAAGGCGGTGCTGGCCCCCGGTGCGCGCACGCCGCTGGTCTTCGACGTCACTCTGCTGGTGTTCAGCGCCGGATCGACCACCTATGAGATCGAGTTGACGGCCCCAATCGACGGCTATGTCCCAGAATCGGCTCTACCCAGTGGGGCTCTCGCCTCGGGGGAGACCACAATGGGGGCCACCGACTTCACCGAGTCTCAACTGCTGGCGATCCTGGCGCTGGCCGAGCCCTTGTTGCGCAATCCCGGCAGCGGCGCCGAACGTCTGCCCACTTCGGTTGATGCCTCCAGGAGGCTGGGCTGGACCATCACCAGGTTCAACCGCAAGCTGGACAACGTCTGCGAGAAGCTGGAAAGGGCCGGGGTGAGCGGGCTGCGCGGCAGCACCGGCGCGGGCGCCGCCAACCGACGAGTCCGGCTGGTCGAATACGCGATCGACACGTTGCTGATCAGCGCGAATGATCTGCCCAAACTGCGGGCCGAGGCGATGGCGAATGCCGCGGTGCGGCGGGGCCGGTCAGAAGGAGCCGAGCGATGAAGCTGCGGGTCAGTTTGCGCGCGCCAGGAGCCCGCCAGGCGTCCAACATCCAGGTGACCGCGGACGCGACCGCCACCGTACATGACGTCGCGGAGGCACTGGCCGGCGCCTTGGGGCACGACGACACCCCCGCGAACCTGACCCTGCGGGTGAACGACCAGTTGACCGGCCACTCCCACGTGGTGCCGGCCGGGGTTGCCCTGATCGACTCCGGCGTCCAGTCGGGCACGGTGCTCGAGCTCAGCACCGAAGACGTTGGCGGACGCGGGGCGCAGCGTGAAGCAGCCGCGATCTTGAGGGTCGTTGCCGGGCCAGACCAAGGCGTGGAGGTACATCTGCCATTCGGGCCCAGTTCTATCGGACGAACCGCCGACAATGATGTGCAGCTCAGTGACCTGCGGGTGTCCAAGACCCACGCACAGATTCTCGTCGGCCCGGACAAGGTCGAGATCGCTGACCGCAACTCCTCCAATGGTGTGTTGGTCTCGGGTGGGCGGGTCGCCCGGGCCACGCTGACTCCCAGCGATGATGTGCGGCTGGGCGACACGATCATCCGGGTGCAGGCGATCCGCACCCGGCCCGACTGGCAGTCGACAGATATTGCTTTCGTTCGCTCACCGCGGGTGCTGGCACGCCCCACCGAGACGAAGCTGGAACTGCCCCAGGCCCCCGGAGCGCCGCAACGCTCCCGGTTCCCCTGGCTGGCCATGCTGGCTCCGCTGATCATGGGCGTCGTGATGTTCGTCTTCATGCGCAATCCGATGAGCCTGATCTTCATCGGCCTCAGCCCCATCATGATGGCCGGAACCTGGCTTACCGCCCGCCTGGACGCGAAGTCCCAGCAGAAACAAGCCGTCGCGGCCTTCGAGGCGTCCCTGGCGGAAACCACGCAACGGGTGGCCCACCTGCATGCCACCGAACGTGCCCAGCGGTTGCTGCTGTATCCGTCGGTGAACGAATGTGTCGCCGCGGTGAACAACCAGACCGACCTGGTGTGGAGCCGCCGGCCCGAACTGCCGGAGTTCCTGCAGCTGCGGCTCGGTTTGGGCTCGACCCGCTCATCGATCACCCCGGAGCTGAACTCCGCCGAGGGCCTGCCGCAGTATCTGGCCAGGACGCGGGACCTGGCCGAGTCGGCCGTGGAGTTGACCGGCGCACCGATCGTCGCAGACCTGGGTTCGGTCGGCTCGCTGGGCATTTGTGGTGCCCGCGCCGACTCCGAGGGTGTGGCCCGGGCGGTGATCGTGCAGGCCGCCAGTCTGCACTCGCCTGCCGAGTTGGTGATTTGCTGCCTGACCTCGGCAGTGCAACGTGGAGCCTGGCAGTGGCTTGAATGGCTGCCGCACACCAGTTCGCCGCACTCTCCGCTGTCGGTGCATCTGGCGGCCGACGCCGCCACGAGTCGGGGACTTGCCGACCAGTTGGAGGAGTTGGTGGCGGCCCGCAAGACCGAGGGTCGTGATCAACTCGTCCGGGGCCCCCTGCAAGACGACGAGCAGGTGCCCGCCCCGGTCGTGCCGAGCGTGCTGATCGTCGTCGATGAACCGCAGGTCGACCGGGCGCGCCTCACTCGCCTGGCTGAATTGGGTCCGGACGCCGGAGTCCACCTGGTCTGGGTGGCCGAGGAGAAGAACGGGCTGCCGGCTGCCTGCCGCACCTTCCTGGATCTTCACCACCAGCATCCGGCGGTGGGCCAGGTGCGAGTGGGCCAACACGTGCATGAAGTGGCCTGCGAGGGCGTGGACCACCAGACCGCAGTCGCCATCGGACGCCGGTTCGCGCCGCTGGTGGACGCCGGTGCGCCCATCGACGACGAGTCCGACCTGCCACGCTCGGTGTCGCTGGTGAGTCTGCTCGGCAAACAGGAATCCGATTCGCCGGAGGCGGTCGTGGAGCGCTGGCGCGAGAACGGGTCACTGATCGTCCGCGATGGAAGGCAACCCCAGCCAGTGGATAACCCGGTGGAGTTGCGGGCGATCGTCGGGCATGCCGGGCTGGAGCCATTCGTCATCGACCTGCGCCGCGACGGGCCCCACGCCCTGGTGGGAGGCACCACGGGTGCCGGTAAAAGTGAATTCCTGCAGGCGTGGGTGCTCGGGTTGGCGCACGCACTGAGCCCCGACCGGGTCAATTACCTGTTCGTCGACTACAAGGGTGGTTCGGCGTTCGCCAAATGCGTCGAGCTGCCCCATTGCGTGGGCCTGGTCACCGACTTGAACCCCTACCTGGTGCGCCGAGTGCTGACCAGCCTGCGCGCAGAGTTGAAGCGACGGGAGCACCTGCTCAACGACAAGGGCAAGAAGGACCTGATCGATCTGGAACTGAGCGGCGACCCGGACTGTCCGCCGAGCCTGTTGATCGTCGTGGACGAGTTCGCGGCGCTGGCCGGGGAGATCCCCGAGTTCGTCGATGGCATGGTTGACGTGGCGCAGCGGGGACGCTCACTGGGCCTGCATCTGATCTTGGCGACGCAGCGCCCAGCCGGGGTCATCAAGGACAACCTGCGAGCCAACACCAACCTGCGCATTGCCTTGCGGATGGCCGACGAGCAGGATTCGACCGATGTGCTCGGATCGCCGATGGCGGCCTTCTTCTCGTCCTCGATCCCGGGTCGTGGTGCGGCAAAATCGGGGCCCGGGCGGATGGTCACCTTCCAGTCGGCCTACCCGGGTGCGCGCACGACCGATGAACCACAGGCCCCGCCGATCGAGGTGGAGGAGCTGGACTTCGGATCGGGCAAGCGCTGGGCGGTACCCCAGCGGACGCTGAGCCGGCAAGACGTGGCGAAGGACTCCGACCGGATCGTCGAGACTGTGAAGCGGGCGGCTGCCAACGCGAGGATCCCCCAGCCACGGCGGCCTTGGCTCGACGAGTTGCGTCCCATCTACAACCTGGCGAAGCTGGGGCAGCGCCGCGACACCGAGATCGTGCTGGGCGTGCTCGACAACCCGGAGCATCAGGCCCAAGAGGTCGAGTACTTCCACCCCGATGACAACGGCAACATCTTGTACATCGGCGCCGGCGGGTCCGGGAAGACGACTGCATTGCGTTCGCTGGCGATTGCGGCGTCGATCACCCCACGCAGCGGGCCGGTGCACATCTATGGGCTTGATTTCGCTGGTGGCGGGTTGTCCTTTCTGACGCCATTGCCGAATGTGGGGGCCATCATCTCCGGCGAGGACGATGAGCGCGTCCAGCGGTTGCTGCGGCACCTGTCCCGGGTGATCGAAGAACGATCCGCGCGGTTCGCGGCGGCTCGGGCGTCCACCCTCAGCGAGTACCGCAGCTTGGCGGATCGCCCAGCCGAGCCGCGGATACTGGTTCTGGTCGATGGTTTCGGCAGCTTCCGCGAGCAGTACGAGAACCTCTTCGGTGGCTGGTACGCCGCGTTCACCCGGATGCTCGTCGACGGCCGGTCGGTCGGGGTGCACGTGGCGATGAGCGCTGACCGTCCGGCGGCCGTTCCGACCTCGATCGGGGCAGCCTTCTCCCGGCGCATAGTGTTGCGGCAAGCCGATGAGGACGCCTACGTGATGCTTGGGGTGCCGAAGGATGTGCTCGGGCCGCTGAGCCCGGCCGGCCGGGGGATGCAGGCCGACAAGCCATTGGAGCTGCAACTGGCCATTCTGGGTGAAGATGTGGCGACTGCGGCGCAGGCACGCCTGATCGAGGAAATGTCGCGGGCCTTCGCTCAATACCATTCGACGAAGCCAACACCGATCAGGAGCTTGCCGCCGCTGATCCCCGCAACCACGATGCCGGCTTCGGTGCGGGGCTTGCCGGTGCTGGGGGTGGCAGATGTCGACCTGCAGCCGATGGGCTTCGACCCGCACTCGATGATCCTGGTCACCGGGCCCAGTGGTTCGGGCAAGACCTCCGCGCTGCGCTGGATGGCACGATCGATCCGGAACTCCGCTGCGCCAGTGGAACTATGTCACCTGTCACTGCGGCGCACCCCACTGTCGTCCTCGGGGGAGTGGGCTCGCAGCCTGGTCGGGGAAGACCGGATCAGTGCCGAACTGGAGGAGCTGAAGGCCCGGGCGTTGAGGGGCGGCGATGAGCATTGGTGGTTCGCCTTGTTCATCGAGGCCTTGCCCGACTTTCTGGGCACCTCGCTGGAGTACCCGCTGACCGATTTGCTGCAAACGTGTCGCAAGAACGGCCATCTGGTGGTGGCCGAAGGTGAGATGGCTGGCTGGTCAGGCGGCTGGCCGCTGCTCAATGAGGTCCGGAATCAGCGGTGCGGCCTAATCTTGCAGCCCGAGCAGGCCGATGGCGACCTGCTGCTGCGCACCAGCCTGCCGCGCTGCAAGCGTTCGGAGTTTCCTGTTGGGCGGGGCTTCTGGGTGAGGGGAGGGGTGGGTACGAAGGTGCAGATTCCGCTGCTGGAATGAGCGTAGGCATTCCGCAGGCATGGGTAGGACGACCCATTTGCAGGACCGCCCGTATGGAGTTGTATGGGGTCGAAAGAACAACGAGAGGGGGCGGGATCCAACCGCCTACACTCCAACAAGCAAGGCAGAGACAAGGAGACACATCATGGCATTCATCGGAATGGACGTCGAGGCCGTTCGGCAATTGGCAACCCAGATGGACAGCAAGGCGACTGACATCGACACCATCATGAACACGTTGAATTCTACGCTCGGCAATACCGATTGGTTGGGCACTGACGCCACCAATTTCCGCAACGACTGGAGCACGGTCCACATGGTGAACCTGCGGAATGTGGCGAATGCCCTGCGGAATGCCGCCACCGCAGCCCGCACCAATGCCACCGAGCAGGACAACGCCTCCAACAAGTAGGACCAACCCTGTGGCGGGCGCAGCGACGGGGCCGGCGCCCGCTGCCGGCAAGTGAGTGAGAGAGCGCACGATGAAAGTTGATAAGCGCGGTCGTGTCCTGCCGGGTGCGGTCGTTGTGGTGGTGAGCTTGGGCTTGGCGCTGGGTGGCTGCTTGCCGTTCGGCTCGCCCATTGTGGCGCTGCCGAGCCCGGCGGCCTCGGTGGCGCCTTCAGAGAAGTCCTCACCATCTTCGTCGCCTTCGGCGTCAGCCTCGACGCGGACCTCCACTTCGGCCACCGCCTCGGTTTCGGCGACGAATCCGTTCGCAGCCAAGCGGGTGGACTTGGCGGTCGGCTTCACCGCGCCCCAAACGACGTCCATGACCTGCGATGGCTCGAGCGCTACCTTGGGAGTGGCCAGGGCTGGGAGTTACGCCGGGTTCGTCAACCAAGCTGCCGCGGGGGTCTTCGATGTGGCGACCGGACGCTGGCTGTGGTGCGTCCCCACCGGGTTCGGTGGCGCAGACGGCGTGGCGGCGGTCACCACTGACAGTTCCGTGGGCAGACCCGGGTATGAGCCCACCTTGGATACTGACACCTTGGAGGCGACGGAGTATGACTCCCAGGGCAAGCCGTTCTTCCTGCGGTCGGACGCTGAGACGTTGCTCGTCGTGCCCGTCACCATCGACCGGCCGCAGATCGGATCACAGAAGGAAGCCAAGCTCCGCGGACTGCTGGCATTCGACGGCCACGGTGTCAAGAAGTGGATTGCGGCCCTGCCGCAGACCAGCGGTGCCGGTTCCCCCTACTGCAGTGACGACGCGACGGTCTGCGTTGTTCAGCAGGGTAGCAACTGGTCGCAGGTTGCCCTGCTGGAGGTCACTGCACGAACCGGTGAGCTCATCGTCCTCGCTGAAGGCGTGTACCTCAATACCGACGCCACGCAAGGCCCAGTAGGTACCGAATCGTTCGTGGTCAAGAACGGTCGGTTCGAGACCCTGTGGGCACGATACGAGTCTGAGGCAGACCTTCAGTTGCTGACCAACAGCACTGGGAAGGCCCACCGGACTTCGTGGTATGTGGGTGTGATCGACCGCTGGGTTGTCGCTGGGGATGAAACCGACCATCAGGCGAACAAGATCATGCTCCTCGACACCACCACCGGAGCCAGAACTCAAGTCCCGTTCGCGTATTCGAAGAACTCCTGCCTGTCGCTGCCCGAACGGGTCATGGTCTGCCGTGGTCAGAATCCAGTGGCATCCATCGGCGCTTTCAACCTGCTCACCGGCGAGGTCTTGTGGGAGTGGCAGGAAGATGATCCCGACCCGGTGACCCAGGTCCCGCGGAAGGTCCCTCGCGATCTGTATGTGTACGACGGACTGATCGTCGCCAGCTACAAGGATTCCGAGGCCAGATACCTCATTGATGCGGAAACAGGAACCGATCAGCCATTCACAGCAAAAATGGCGGCCGCTTTCGAACTGCTGATCACCGATAAATACAACGCGTACGGATCAGTGTACGCATCGAGCGGGAATATCGAATACTCCCGGGCCAAGTAGCGTCCAAGACACGGTGTCGAGGATTCTCGTCCCGGCACTGCGATCCAACTGCCACGATCCCTGTTGATTCGAGGGGACGGACAGAACCGTCCCATTGACCATGCCCACAAGTCGGCCGATTGCCGGAACGCAGTCGGGTGAACCACTGCACGCACTTACCAAGGAGAACCCTATGAGGAAAACCATGGCCATCCTGGCCTCGGCAGCAATTGCCTTGTCGCTGACCGCCTGTGGCAGCGAACCACCAGTCGCCACCTGTTCCGAATATGCGCAGCTCGCTCCCGATACCGGTCTGTTCACGCAGATGAATGACGATCAGGATGTACTGCTTCGGGAGCTGCTGTCGGCAAACGACAAACGAGATGATGACCAGAACGTGCTTGCCGCCCACCTGAAGATCATCGCGTACTGCAACATCTACGACGGACGTGCCGGAGGCAATGAAGACCAACCGATCAGCAACATCTTCTAGATTAAAACGAATCTTCGCGAATAGAGGAATGGATAATGGAAGCCATTTTGTTCATTGCAGTCATGGTAGGGCTTGTGTTGGCACTCCACAAAGCACGGGAAAAGGGCGGCGAACTCATTCACCGGGCCATTCGTCCAGGTGCCTACAAGAAAGGCAAGGAAGTAACGACCCGGGTCGTCGCGCTTAACGCTCCGGTGTCTCCGGAACGTTTTCTTGATCGTGTCATTCAGACCCTTGACGTGTCGGACAAGCCGCCTCTGACGGGAGGTTTGTACATGCATGCACGCGAAATCGATGCAGATGGCGATCATATTGCAGTGCTTGCTATTGGGAATCCCCTGATGAATAACGCGGAAATCGCATTGGTGCTCAGCCCTGTTCGAAAAGGCTGCGCCGGGAGCATAAGAGTCGTGAAATGGCATGAAACTGAAGGCGTCGTTGATGGAATCGACAAGTTGGAGCGTGTCTTCAACCATGTCGATGAAGCTGTCCGCCATTTCGGTGGCGCTACATCAGTTAGCGTGGAGGAGGTGGCAGGAAATGCCTGAAGACGCCAGAAGTCGTGCCAGGATTCTCGCTTTCGTGGGCGGCGCTCTCGCAGTTGCCGGAATGATCTGGGGCTCCGTTATTGGCTTTTACGAGGATCAGAGGTGGATGGTCTGGGGACTGGTTGTCGCTGGCCTGGTGCTGATGGTGCTGTCACAGAAGATGAGAGCGCGCATCGAAAGCTCCGATGACAAGAAGCGCTTTCAGGAGCCGGAGAAGACAGGGCATTGATTCCCTCGGGGTGCCAAGAAGCCGAGGGTCGCGTGGCTGGCGATGCCCAAGCAATCACTGATGAAGGAGAATGAGATGGTCCGGACAAACAAGTCAATCCACCGGCGAGGCATCTTATGCCTATGTGCCGTATTCGCAGTGGCAACACTTTCGGGTTGTGCTGCAAAAGGCGACACGACTTGCAGGGAGTACGGCGAGATGAGCACCAGTCAACGTTCCAGTGTCGAGAAGGCGGTGTTGCGAGAACACGATCTGGATGATAGTCACTTCGACAACACGACTGGAATTAACTCGGCGTTGACGAAGTTCTGCGGAACGTTGGGGTCTGGAGGAGCCACCAAGAACCATGACGTTGCCATTGACAAGGGAGTCAATTGGAACTCGAGATATTGGTGAGTCAAATATATTCGTTGAGCGGACTTTTTTCATGAAAGGATAGTTGAATGAGCACTGCAATTGGTGTGATCGTCTGTTTGGCAGTCTTCTTTGGAATTGGCTGGCTGTGGGACGAGGCGAGCAAGAAGAAGGGAGCGGTCGGCGCGGTGGCCCGGGGTGCCGAGGCTGTGGCCGATGGTGTTGGGAGCGTCGTTCGGGTTGTGATCGGGGTGGGCTTGATCCTAGCCTCAATCTTTCGCCGGGCGGGCAAGGGTCGTTGTCGGGGCGGGGTTGTGCGCCTCGTGGTCTGATTGTGGCAGGTGGGTGTGACAAGGTGCCGCGTGTCGACGCGGTGGCGGGCTGTCCAGGCCGGGAGGAGTCCTTCAAGTAGCGGTCGGATGGGGTGGCCGGCGTCAGCCGGCCGGGGCCGGTAGGCCCCGTAGGGTGTTGATCGCTTGTTCGACCAGGCCGGACCAGTGGTGGCGGGCCGAGACGTGGACCAGGGTCCGGCGGGATCTGCGGGCCAGGGTGGCGGAGATCGAGAACAGCCGGTAGCGCAACCGTTTCGGTTCCCAGCGTCTGGCCTGGTGGGTGGGGTGGGCGAGCAGTCCCATCCAGGCGGTGATCTCGCCGGCGAGGGCGACGATCTGGCACCAGATCCGGTTCTGGTCGAACCCGTGCAACGGCAGGTTCGCCAGCCCGGTGTCCTTCGCGTTGCGGATCCGATCCTCACAACGTGCCCGACACCGATGCCGCACTTCCAGGTCGGCCAACTGGCCGCGGGTGGTGTTGG
>CALMKG010000069.1 GCA_937867175.1 uncultured Propionibacterium sp.
CTGGGACGGCACTGCGCCGATCGACATGGGGGTGGGCGGGTCGATTCCGTTCATCGCCGAATTCCTCAAAACGTTCCCGGCGGCCAGCGTTTTGGTCACTGGTGTGGAGGATCCTGACACCCGCGCCCACGGCGCCAACGAGGGCCTGCATTTGGCGGAGTTCGAACGAGTGCTCCTGGGGCACGCGCTCTTGCTAGACAGTCTGGGTCGCAGCTAGAGCAGGGTCTCCCCGGTGGTTTCGACAGGCTCAACCGACGGGGGGTGTCCCTATGGGTTTCGTCAAGCGGCGACTGGCATTTTCTTGGGTTCACGGGTCTCGTAGAGGGTGCCGTGGCGGAGCATGGCGTGGAGTACGTCGACGCGGCGGCGTGCTAGGCAGATGAGGGCGGCGTTGTGTTTCTTTCCGGCTGCTCGTTTCCGGTCGTAGTAGGCCCTGCTGGTCGGGTCGGACAGCGACGCGAACGCGGCGAGGAACAAGGCTCGTTTGAGTTGCTTGTTCCCGGCCCGGCTGGGGTGCTCTCCTCGGATCGAGGTGCCCGAGCGTCGGGTGACGGGGGCCAGTCCGGCGTAGGCGGCCAGGTGGCCGCTGGTCGGGAATGAGCTGCCGTCGCCGACTTCGAGGAGGATCCGTGCGCCGGTCCTGACGCCGATCCCCGGCATCGAGGTCAGGACCCGGGAAAGAGGGTGCGGATCGAGCATCTCCTCGATCCGCTTGGCTGCTTCGGCCCGTTGGGCCAACAGCCCGCTCAGCGTGGTCGCCAGCTGAGGCAGTACAAGCTCGGCAGCACGTGTGCCAGGCACCGTCACCGTTTGCTCGCCCAAGGCCTTGGTGATGTGCTCGACCAGCTTCTCGTACGAGCGGGGTGCCCGAGTCTTGGTGGCTGTGATGAGTTGACGTCGGGTGGCCTTCGTCAAACCCTGTGGCCCGCCGAACCGGGTCAGCAACTCGATCACGGCCGGGTGCTGAACCTTTGGCCCCAACACGCGTTCCAGCGCGGGATGGATCTGGGTGAGCAGACCACGGATCCGGTTGGCAATCCGGGTTACTTCGCCGGCGAGATCGTCGTCGAAACCAACGATGACCTCCAGATCGGCCAGGGCTTCATCGCCGGTGTCGACCCGGCGCAGGGCGTGTGGCATCGAACGAGCGGCTTCGGCGATGACGTAGGCGTCGCGCGCGTCGGTCTTCGCATTGCCCGGATGCAGGTCCGCGATGCGTCGCATCGCCAGCCCGGGCAGATAGGCCACGTCGATGCCCAACGACCGCGCGACCGTCACTGGCAACGCGCCGATCGACGCTGGCTGGTCGACCACCACGAGCACGCGTCCGTGCTGGGCAAGCGACGCCAGGGTCTCCCGAATCCTGGACTCGGACTGCGGCAGGGCCTTGTCGTGGAGACGGTCCCCATCGGGGTTCAGCCCACAGGCGTGGTGTTCTTCCTTGCCGACGTCCAGACCAAGGAACACGGCGTACTGGGGTCGCTGCACTGTTCATTCCTTCCCGCTCTCGCAAACCAACTGGTCGCAAGTCTGGCGAAGGAAGCCGGCACCCACGTTACGAAGAGACCTACCGGAAGGTGGCCCTGTCCCTATCAGCGGTCAGCCAACGCCACCAGAGCCGGTGACAACACCCCCCGGATCATGCGTAAGACAGGGGCTTTGAGTCATGCCGGTCCTGGCGACCAGAACCTCGATTAACGAGGCCATGAAGAAGGTAACGGGGTGGTGGTTTCGACGGGCTCAGCCGACGAGGGGGGGCGTGGTTTCGCCGGGGTTGGGTGGGTGATGGAGTTCAATACCTTGGCGGCGCCGGGCACCACGTACGCTGCTGGGGTGACTGTGACGGGTTCCTTTCCGCGGGTGGGCGACTATGAGTTGCTCACTCAGATTGGCGAGGGCGGCATGGGCGTTGTACATCTGGCCCGTGCATCCGATGGACGCCGGGTTGCGGTGAAGGTGCTTCGACCGCAAGTGATTGGTGACCAAGAGGCCCGACAGCGGCTGGCACGCGAAGTCAATTCGCTGCGCCTGGTGCGTAGTCCTCGAGTCGCTGAGATCCTCGACGCCGACCCTTTTGGGCCAACTCCGTTTGTGGTCACCCGCTATGTGCCGGGTCTCTCGCTCTATGACCACATTCGAGAAGAGGGACTTCTAGAGGGCACGGACCTGTGGCACTTTGCCCGTCTCTTGGCCGAGGCGCTGGTTTCGGTGCACTCAGTAGGCGTGCTGCACCGTGACGTCAAACCCTCCAATGTGCTGATGGAGGGCCGCTCGCCGGTGCTGATCGACTTCGGTCTGGCACGGCTCAGCGAAGACCCGCGGCTCACTCACACCGGATGGCTGCTCGGTACTCCGGGCTATCTCGCCCCTGAACTCCTGTACGGCGACGAAGCCACCCCGGCCGCCGACGTACACGCCTGGGCGGCGACCGTGGTGTTTGCCGCGACGGGACGTTCGCCCTATGGCAAGGGCCCGACGATGGCGGTGCTCGATCGGGTTCGGCTCGGTGACTACGACCTGACCGGCGTCCCAGCCAACCTGCGTGACCTGATCGCCGCCGGGCTGTCCACTGAGCCCACCGACCGGCCGACCATGAGCGCGATCTTGGCGTCTCTGTCTGGCGCAGCGCCTGCGGCCGAGCCATTCACCATGCCGATCACCGCACGGCCGAGATCCACCGCAGGGGCGGCCGCCGTCGCGCCCACCAACCCTCCGACTCCCGCTACGCCCCCAGCCGATCCGCCAACCGCGCGGCTGCCCGCAACCACGGTCGCCCATCCCGTGGTGGCAGCACAGCCGGTCCGCTCATCTGGTCAGCGCCGACTGCTCCTGACCGGCTTGACCTTGCTGGTCGCGGCGATGGTCGGATTTGCGCCGTACTTCGGCACGTTCCTAGTGACGGTGGCGATGTTGCTGCTCCGCACCGCCTCCATCACCGGGGAACGCCACGTGCTTCGGCGAAACATTCGCGGCCAAGCCCGCTGGTACGACGGGCTCCAGACTTCCTTCGCGACACCGCTCTATCTCGT
>CALMKG010000070.1 GCA_937867175.1 uncultured Propionibacterium sp.
CTCGCGCGAGAGGAGTTCGACGATCTGATGCAGGAGTGCCTGGCGCACTGGATCGTGGTGCGCCGGAAGCTCGCGCCCGATCCCGATGCGCCTCCCGTGGGCTACATGGCGCAGGTCATCCGCAACAAGCTCACGGATCTGATCCGCGCGCGGGAGGCCGACAAGCGCGCCGGAGAGAAGGAGTCGCTGTCGCTCGATGCCGCGCTCGACGGCTCGGACGATGGCCTGACGCTGGCCGACCTGCTGGCCGAAGAGGAGTCGGCCCAGCAGGACGAGGCCGGTGCCGTCGATCGCCACCACGCGCGCATCGACATCGGCCGCGCCCTGGCTCGGTTGACGCCGGTCCAGCGGCAGCTGTGCCGGATGCTCGGTGAGGAGGGGCTGACGATCAAAGAGGCTGCCGAGCGGCTCCGAATCCCCCGCGGCACCCTGTACGAGGAGATCAAGCGCATCCGTCGGGTGTTCGCAGATCAGGGGCTTGGCGACTATCTGAAGGAGTAGCCCGACACTTTTCGACGCGATTCCGTATGCCTGAGGACCGACCTGAATCGGCACGGAATCGATGATCAAGTTCACCATCACCAGCACCAAGGGCGGCGTCGGCAAGACGACGCTCACGGCCAACCTCGGCGCCTTGCTGGCCGACATGGGGCTGCGCGTCCTGTTGGTCGACGCCGACGTCCAACCCTCGCTGTCGAAGTACTTCCCGCTGGCGGCAGCGCAGCCGGCAGCCGGCCTCACCGAGGTGATCCTGCGCGGCGAGGTGACCGCGGCGTGCATCACGGCCACGATCTTCCCGAACCTCGACATCGTGGTGTCGGACGACCCCGAAGGCCATCTCCCCAACTGGCTGCTCAACCGGATCGACCGCGGCTTCCGGCTGCGTTTCGCACTGCAGGCTGCCGTCGTGGCGAATGCCTATGACTGCGTCCTGATCGACACGCAGGGCGCTATCGGCCCTCTGCAGGACGCCGCCCTCATGGCTGCCGACATCCTCGTCTCGCCGATCACGCCGGAGGTTCTCTCCGCGCGCGAGTTCAAGGACGGCACGATGGAGCTGCTCGACCGGCTGGAGCCGGGCAGCGCCCTGGGCGCCACGCTCGGGCCGGTGAAGGCGGTGATCTACCGGCAGGACCGTACGGCCGACGCCCGTCTCATCGCGAGCGGCATCCGCGAGGACTTCATCCGCCTGAAGGGCAGGGTGTCGGTGCTCGACACCGTCGTGCCGCACGCCAAGGCCTACAAGGAGGCGGCCACTCTGCGGATCCCGGTGCACCGGCACGAGCCTCGGCGGGACGGCGTCATGCCAAGCGCGTCCACGGTGATGCACCAGCTCGCCTGGGAACTGATTCCCAGCCTGCAGGGCGTTCACGCCGGCGACTCCGCTGCTGAGGAACGATCGGCATGAGCGGCAAGGTGTCGGTCGACGAGCGGCGGCGACTGGTCGCCGAGTCGTTGCGCGTCGGAAACCCGGGTAACAACGCCCGCGATCTCGCCGGCCAGGTCGACCCGCGAGCGGAATCGCAGATCGAGCTCGCGGTCGACGAGATCCAGCCCTACGAGCACAACCCGCGGCGCACGACCAACGCGAAGTTCGACGACATCAAGGAGTCGATCCGCACCAGCGGCCTGAGAAGTCCGCTCACCGTGACCCGCCGCCCCGGCGAGTCGCACTTCATCGTCGAAGCGGGCGGCAACACGCGGCTGCTCGCGCTGCGGCAACTGTGGGCCGAGACGCGCGATCCGCGCTTCCGCAAGCTGGTGGTGCTGTTTCGGCCGTGGCGATCCGAGAGCCACGTTCTCACTGCGCACCTGATCGAGAACGAGCAGCGCGGCGAGATGACCTTCTGGGACAAGGCGTGCGGCATCGTCGCGCTCAAGTCCCGCCTGGAAGCGGAGCAGGGCCGCACCTTGACGCTGCGGCCGCTGGAGGACGCGCTCCACGCATTGGGCCTGGCGGTCAACACCGCGACTCTCGGTCTCCATCTCTTCGCCACCGAGCGATTGCGCACCCTCGGCGAAGCAGTGGCCGATCTCTCCGGCCTCGACGTCAAGACGATGCAGCCGCGGCTGAACGCGTTGAAGCGCTACGCCCAGACGCGGAGCTCGATCTCCGATGACGACCTCTACGCGCAGGTGTTCGAACCCGTCTTTCGGCGCATCGCGCAGCAGTACCCGCATACCGGCACGTTCAGCGTCGCCGCCACCTTCGAGGCCTGCGAAGTCGGCCTGGCTCATCACCTTGGCGAACCCGTCGAGTCGCTACGTTTGGCACTGAGGTCGAAGGGCGAGCGCCAGTCCCAGGCGGACCCGTCGACGCCGGTGGCCCGCTCCTCCGCCGATGGCGCGGAGGTGGACAAACTGCTGATGCATGCCAGGCGCTTTGCCGACGCCGTCGGCATCTCCGGCGTGATTCAGCCGGAACCGCAGTCCCCCGCCGGCTTGCGCATCGCGACGCTCACCGGCGGCGACGCGGAGGATCCTGCGCGCCACCGCGCCTGGTGCCTGCTCGCGACGCTCCTCGGCCAGCTCGAGCCGAACGCGGCGTCGTCGAACGCGCCGGCGCCGGCGTTCCTGCAATGGCTCGTCGATCCCGACGACCCGTCGTCAACGGCGTTTTGGGAGCTGCTGGCTTGCGTCAGGCGATCGGGCGGCCTTCGCCGGCAACCCGGCGTCGCGGGCGAGGCGGCTTCTGCCTCGGAGGCAGCGTGATGCTCCCGCTGCAGGACGCCCAGGTGCGGCTCGTCCTCCTCAACCACGTCACGGTGCGCCTGGCCGACGCCGCGCTGGACGAACTCCACGCGGCTGGCATCGAGATGGAGCAGCTGGCCCGCCTTCGGCAACTCTCGGCCGTCGACCTCAGTCGCCTCGCCGCGATGCGCAGCCTGACCATCGGCGTGACCTTCGACGGTGCGGCCCTCAGGGCCGGGTTGCGCGCGGTGGCCCTGGTCAACGAGGCCAAGGCGCTGGAGACGTACTTCATCCGGCACGGTGCGTCCACGCACCTGATGAGCGCGCTCTTCAAGCTCCGGCGCAAGCTGACGCTCAAGCGCCGCCGAGACATCGGTGCTCGGCGCCCGGCCGGTCGGGTGCCGCTGCCCGACTACGCGACGCGCGAGCGCATCTACCAGGCGTGGCGGGCAATCGCCGATCCGTCGCCCCGCGTTCGCTACTACCGGCTGCACCAGGAGTTCCAGCACATCCCGATCGCCGTGCTGGAGGCGGTCGTCCGCGAATTCGAGGCCGACGAATGAACGCGCGCATGGAGAGGCTCGGCATCACGCCGCAGTTGTTGCTCGAGGTCTTCGACATTCCGGTGAGCTTTCATCGCTGCCTGGTGCCGATCACCGGCGGCGTCACATCGGCATTGATGCTCTCGCAGGCGATCTGGACCAGCCAGTCGCTGGAGCCTTCTGCCGACGGCTGGTTCCTCCGCTCCCAGGAACAGTGGACACAGGAGACGGGGCTCTCGCGCTGGGAGCAGGAGACCGCGCGCCGCGCGTTGCGTCGCTCGGGGCTGCTCGAAGAACGTCGCGTTGGCATGCCGGCGAAGCTCTGGTTCCGGGTCCGCGCGGATGCGGTCTGGCGAGCGTTGCAGGCCCATGCCGGGGCGGCTGACCGGTGAGCGCCGGAGGAGGCACCCGCCGTGGCTGAAGAAGCGCGCCGCGAGCACGAGGAATCACAAGCGGCGGCTGGCGACGGCGACGCCGCGCCGCTCTCCGTCATCTGGCCGCTGCTGGGCCGTCACATCGCCTTCCATCGGCGGCTGGTGGATCTCACATCCAGCGTCAAGGCGGCGCTCCTGCTGTCGCAGTCGATCTACTGGACGCGCCACGGTCGGGACATCGCCCGGAACGGCGGCTGGTTCCACAAGACGACGGAGCAGTGGGCGCTCGAGACCGGACTGACGCCGAAGGAACAGGCCAGCGCGCGCGAGGTGCTGCGCAATCTCGCACTCCTGGACGATCAGCGGATCGGCCTGCCCGCCCGGCTGCATTTCAGGTTGAGGCTGGACGAACTCGGCACGCGGCTCGCCGATCGGATTGCTGGCCATCCGCAAGCGGTCGACTGGAGCGACCGGCTCGTGCTTGCGGAACTGCTCGGTCCGTCGGTGGCCTTCCACCGGGCGCTCGTCGAGGTCGCGGGTGGCGTGCACGGCGGGCTGATGCTGTCGCGCGCGCTGCACCTCACGCGGCTGCAGGTCCGACGTCGTCTGGACCAGTGGATCGTCAGCTCGGCCGCGCGCTGGTTCCAAGAGCTCGGTCTCACGCGGCGCGAACAGGAAACGGCGCGGCGCGACCTCGTACGTGCCGGCCTCTGGGAGGAGTGCCTGCGGGGCATTCCGCCGAGTCTGGTGGCGCGCATCAGGCTGGATTGCCTGCTGGCGCTCCTCACGGAAGACGTCGCGCCGGCACGGGCCACCGACCTGCGGGGCGTGGATTCAGAGCGTGACCTTGGCGCAGCCAACGATTCACCGAAGAGCGATTCAAGACTGTGGCAACCCCGCAGCCTTGCCGCGCCGAATCCGCCACGACAGTTCGGCCCGACCGGCGAACACGGTTCACCCGAAAGCGCCGCTCTTCTTATGAATCACAGTACAGGTGAATCACTACAACCACAGAACACTAGCTCGCCGACGCCTGCGCCGGCCGCCGTAGATGGTGGTGGGGAGTTGATCTTCCCCGAGCAGATGCTGCCGGACGAGCGCCAGGCAGCACGCGTGCTGCTTCGCCCCTGCGGCGATCACGCCCAGGCTCTTCTCGACGAACTGGCCGGCCGCTTGCAGATGGGCGGCGTGCGCAGCAGTCCGGTCGCGTACCTGCGTGGGCTCATCGCGCGCGCTGGCGCCGGCAGCTTCGTACCGGAGCTCGGTCTCCGCGTGGCGGCCGCGCGTGCGCAGCGCCAGAAGGAGGCCGCTCTGCGTCGCGAACGCGAAGCCGAGGAACGGCGTCTCGCGGCCGAACGCGCCACGCCCGAGTACCAGGCCAGGGCTCGCGCACAGCGCGAGAAGGTCAGGCAGATGCTTGGCGAGCTCAAGACGCGCATGAACACCGGCAGGCAACCATGAGCACACCGCGCGCCCCCGCCCCGTCGATGCCAGAACACGTCAACAGGGAGTCCGCCATGACAGCACAAGACGCGCCGGCCTCACTCGGTCCGGTGCCCGACCCCGCGCCAGCCATCTCCGCACCTGCGGCGCCAGCACGGCCCGCAGGATCGTCGCTGGGCCAGCTCGTCGACGAGACACCCGATGCGATGACCCTGCACACGCAGGATGCGTACCGCATGTTCACCGGCCGCGCCGCCGATCCGGCCAGCAACGCACCGCCGATTCCAGGCGGACGGCGCTTCGCGGCGGTGCTCAAGGCGATCTGGTACCTGTCGGCGAGCGACAACCCCTACGCCGACTGGATCCTGATTCGCGTCTACCAGTCGCTGTCCGGCATCCGTTCGCAGATGGGCCAGGTCATCGAAGCGCGGGAGGCTGAGTTCGAGCGGCTTCGCCGCCGAGGGCTTGCGCTGTCGGTGCTCGCGTCGCGCAGCCCGGTCACGGTGGAGTTGGGATTTCGCAGTCCGTATGGCTACGCCACGGCCGAGGCGATCGTCGAGTTCGACTACCACGT
>CALMKG010000071.1 GCA_937867175.1 uncultured Propionibacterium sp.
CCACCCCAAATGGGTCAGGTTTGAACTTTCGACCAAGGGACCGCCCTTGGTCGAGGTTCGGGCCTGGCCCAGTTTTCTTGCCTCGGCAGCCCAGGTGAGTGCGTCGGCCTGCAAGCCTTCGATGCTCAGCCCGTCGTACGGCGTCTTGTGACCGACCCGAACGTCGTTGTCCTCATCGACGTAGATCGCCTTGAACAGCGCCTGGTTGCACAGCCGGCGGTTCGCGTCGTCGGCTGTCTTGTAGATGTCGGCCGCGTTCGACAGCAGGGTCAGCGAGTCATCGAGGTTCGCGCGGGCGAAGGCATACTCGCCGTGGTGGGCGTCGATCCGGTTCTGGATCGTCTCCAGCGATGCCGTGATCCGATCCTGCTCCCGCTTGAGCAGCTCCAACGGGACCGCTCCCGCGTAGTGAGCGCGGAGCAGCTTTTCTCGCTCGTCTTCGAGCTGCGTTCTCCGTGTGGCGAGGTCCGCCAGTTCCGCGGCACCCTCGGACATCATCTCGTCGAACCGTGCGTGCAGCATCGACGAGAGCGCGTGCTTGGTCTCCGCGCTGATCTGGACGTGATCGTAGAACTGCTCGACGAGCCGCTCGACGTGCTCGATGAGCATCGCTTGGCGGGTGCAGTCGCCCCTGCCGCCGTGCCTGCTGCCGCAGACGAAGTACGGATAGATCGTGCCCTGGCTGCTCTTCGCGTTGCAGACGATCAGTCGGGAGCCGCACTGCCCGCAGAACACCGTTCCTTTCAGGTAGTGCTCGTGCACCTGCGTCGCGTCCGCCGCTGATCGGTGAGTGCCGAGCACGGTCTGCACTTGATCCCACACCTCGTTCGGGACGAGTGCTTCGTGTGCTCCGGCGAAGGTGACGCCTTGATAGCGGACGCAGCCCTTGTAGTACGGGTTCGTCAGCATCCGATGCACCGACGACTTGCCGATGGGCCGAGAAGGACGACGCGGCGAAGGTGCGGTCGTCAGCCCGCGAGCCACCAACTCGTGGTGGAGCTGGCTCGTCGACCAATCCCCGGACGCGAACACCTGGAACGCCCACCGAACCAACGGTGCCCGCTCCTCGTCCAGCTCAACGGTACGAACCTCGCGACCGAACTCGTCGCGCACCCCAATGTTGCGGTAGCCGATGGGCGCCTTCGACACCGTCCCGCCCTGCGCGGCCTTCTGCGACAGGCCCTTGACGACCTCCGTGGCCAGGTTCCGCGAGTAGAACTCGGCGATCGACGACATGATGCCGTGCAGCAGCATCCCCGAGGGCGTCTCGTCGATGTTTTCCGTCGCCGACACCAGCGTCACCCCGGCATCCTTGAGTGCCAGGTGGATGGTCACGTCGTCGGCGCGGTTCCGAGCCAGCCGGTCAACCTTGTGGACGATGCAGTAGTTCGTCTTGTACTTCGTGACGTACTGGATCATCCGCATCAACTCAGGGCGATCGGCCTTGCGAGCGGACTCGCCAGCATCGACGAACTCCTCGACGATGGTCGCGCCGAGTTGGTCGGCCTTGCGCTGGTTCGCTTCCCGCTGGGCTGGGATCGAGAAGCCTTCGGCGCTGCCGCCCTTCTCTGCCTGCTCCTTGGTCGAGACCCGGAGGTAGGAGACGGCGATCGCGCCGACGAAAGGCGTCGGCGCTACGAGGCTGTCTATTGCGGCGCGGTTCGCGTCGGTGGTCGTCATGGCTCTTCTCCACAGTCACTAGTCCTGCCGACGCGGACTGATGTGACGGCGGATGTTGATCGTGAGAAGAGCCCGAAGGCTGTAGGACTAGGCCGAGTCGGCCAGCGGCTTGTGGTTATCCCACGCGTATGCGATCTCATGGCGAACCCATGGGCGGCTGGCGGTCTGAGCGCCGATCAGGACTACGACTGCCGACTTGTACGCCATCTGGTCAGCGATCCACTTCTCGATGGCCGCGTCGCCCTTGCGCTTGACTTCCTCCCACTGCTGCGCATTGAGAATGGGCTGGCCTTCCAACGCACCCATCTGGATGATCTGCTGCACTCGCCACGCGTCACGGTCGTAGTGGAAGCTGTAGAAGACTGACTTGGCCATGCTGGACTCTCCCGTCATCTGCGGTCGAGCCACTCTCGTACCGTCACTCAAAGCCTACGGTGAGCCAGTGACAGGCTTACTGGCATGCGCATTAGCGTGCAGTCAGGGCCCGCGCGGTACGTGCTGGAACCTCGCGAGGACGAAGATGCGCCGTGACCGCCGCCCGATGGATCCGGCGCTTCTCAGTGACCTTCCCCACCGGAATCCCGCGCAGTAGTGAGTACATGCGAGACCACGTCATCGCTCTTCAGGTGGCCACATAGTCCTCGCAGTTCGACTAGCCCACTCCAAACCGTGGTCATAGCCGTCCCGCAGGTGAGCGTGCTACAGCGTGGGCCACACCTGTGTGGTATCCGATAATTCACGTGCAGTGTCTTCGAGAAACGAAATAATCACCGCTCGCTCTTCGCGAGTACGCTGTGCAGCGGCTGAGAATCGTTTCGCCTGTTGACGGCCGACAGTGTCCATAGCGGATCGATATGTCCCTGGTGTGATGCGAACGCTGAGCGCTCGCCGGTCGGACGGGTGCGGCTCTCGAGTGATGTGGCCGCCCTTGGCGAGTCTGTCGAGCAGTTTCGTTGTTGAGGCGGTGGTGATGCCGAGGTGGATGGCGAGGTCTCCGGGCATAGCGATCTGGTCTCGGTGCAGGCACACGATCAGATAGTGCAGGGCGCGCATGTCGGTCTTGTTCAGTTTCATGTAGCGCGTTGAGGCCTCTGAGAGTGCATCCTCTGCTCTGCGCAACTGTGCCATCGCGGCCATCATCTGGTTGATCTGCGCCACATCGTCGTCGGAAAGTTTGGAGCGATCCACAAGTTGGCTCTGGGGGTCACTGGATTCGACGCTGTAGAGACTCTGGGTGGCCTCGTCCTCCTGCGATGATCCAAGCATCTGGCCACAATACCACCGAGGCATGTAGCATGCTAAGCTAGTAACTAGCCAAACAAGATACGTGTCATGAAGAGATGAGAGCCTGATGCGCGAGACCACCATCGCTCTAATGGCGGAACGAACCGATCTACGTTCCGTTCCCGATCTGCTGGGGGCCAGAGCAGCGATCAACCCCGATCACGTCGCGTTTGCGCGGTGGATCGACGGCGAGGTCCATGACGTGACGATCGCGCAGTTTCGGGAGCAGGTCCACGATCTGGCGGGAGGGCTGATCGCAGCGGGTGTTAAGCCGGGTGATCGTGTCGCCATCATGTCCGAGACGTGTTACGAATGGGCTCTAGCGGATTTCGCCATCTGGGCGGCCGGAGGTGTCGTCGTCCCGATTTATGACACCGCGTCTATTCCTCAGGTCGAGCGCATCGTGAGCGAGTGCGGGGTTCGGGTTGCGTTTGCCTCAGATGGTTCGCATCGGGATGTGCTCGCACACGCGCTCCCAGGTATTGCCGTCTGGACCTTCGATGCCAACCCCGGCCATGATCTCGCGGCGCTGGAGCGACTCGGTTCCGGTGTTGATGAAGTGGAGATCGAGCGCCGAGAGCAGCTCGCGGGCCCCGATGACCTGGCGAGCATAGTCTTCACCTCCGGAACCACGGGCCGGCAGAAGGGAGTGCGAATCACTCACGGCAACTTCGTGCGGCTGGTGGTGCAGGTTACGCAGGCATACGGCGAGGTGGTTCATGATCGGGCCACCACGATCATCCTGTTGCCGCTGGCCCACGTGCTCGCCCAAGGGCTTCAGCTCGTCTCGGTCTATGCGGGGATGAAGATCGTTCACGTGGGTGACCCAAAATCAGCGGTTGCGGCGATGGGTGAGGTTCGCCCCACCTTCATGGTGGTGGTTCCGCGAATCCTTGAGAAGATTCGCGTGGCGGCACGCGCCAAGGCCCAGGAGAGCAAGGTCGGGTCTGTTTTCGCCGAGGCGGATCGCACCGCTATCGCCTGGGGTGAGCATCTCGAACGAACCCAAGATCAACCAGACCTTAGGCCGTCCCGCTGGCTCGTGCTGAGGCACAGACTCTTCGAGCGGCTCTTCTATGGCCGCTTGCGAGCTCTCATGGGTGGGCGCGTCGATTACCTGCTCTCGGGCGCGTCTGCCTTGGATCCTTCTCTCGGGAACTTTTTTCGCGGCGTCGGTATTCCCGTGATTGAGGGTTACGGCCTCACCGAGACCACCGGCCCAATTACGGGAAACCGGCCTGGAACGATGCGGGCGGGATCTGTGGGTATTCCGATTCCTGGTTCGAGCGTGCGCATCTCGGATGAGGGTGAGGTGCTGGTGCGCGGTGTCGGCGTGAGCCCGGGCTACCTGAATCCCAAGGACGACGGCGAGTCTTACACCGATGGCTTCTACCGCACCGGGGACGTTGGGCGTCTGGATCAGGACGGCTTCCTGTATATCCAGGGCCGGCTGAAGAACATCATCGTGACGGCGAGTGGCAAGAACATTGCCCCGGAACCGTGGGAGGCCGTGGTCGCGACAGACCCGATCGTCTCTGAGGCGATCATGGTGGGCGAAGGTAAGCCGTATGCCGCAGCGGTGATTTTGCTCGATGCCGAACAGGCGGCCGCGTGGGCGCGCAGACGCGGCTCCGCCGAACTCGCACAACAGCTGGAGGCGGCACCCACAACGCGCGACGGAATCCGCATCGATGACGAGGGTATCCGGGCGCACATCCAGCGCACCGTCGACGGCGCGAACGCGGCCGTCTCGCGCGCCGAGCAAGTGCGCCGGTTCATCGTGCTTATGGCGGTGCCCTCCGAGGACGATCGGACCTTGACTCCCACGCTCAAACTTCGCCGTACCGAGTTCCTGAACACGGTTGCACACCATGTCCACCAGCTGTACCAAGGAGAGAACCAATCATGACTGCATCGTCCGGCGACGCCCAAGGGGCGAAGAAGAAGCCAGCCATATCAGCAGCAATCCTCCTGCTCGTCGTGGCGCTCGGTGCCGGCATCGCCGCAGCCGGATCCCACCAGGGCACCGAGGTGATGGGTCTGCCCGTCTTTGCGCTCGTGGTGGCCTGGATCTTCCTCGTCCAGATCATCGCTTTCATCCCAGCCTGGCTGAATCAAACGGAGACGTTCTTCGACCTGACCGGAAGCCTCACGTACATCACCGCAGCGATCGGCGGCGTTGCGCTCAGTGGCCACACCGACGCTGTCTCATTGCTCCTGGCTGGTGCGGTGACACTGTGGGCGCTGCGGCTCGGATCGTTTCTCTTCATGCGCGTTCGCCGCTCCGGCTCCGATGATCGATTCGATGACATCAAGCCGGACTTCCCACGCTTCCTGACCGTCTGGATCATCCAAGCCCTCTGGGTCGCGATCACGCTCTCCGCTGCCTTGGCGGCCATCACCGCAGCCGAGCGGCCCACCCTGGGTGTTCTCACCGTCGTCGGCATGCTGCTGTGGCTCGCCGGATTCGTCTTCGAGATTGTGGCGGATCTGCAGAAGAGCCGCTTCCGTGCCGAGCCGACCAACAAGGACGAGTTCATTCGCACAGGGCTGTGGGCCTGGTCTCGCCACCCCAACTATTTCGGCGAGATCGTGCTGTGGATGGGCATCGCCATCGCTGCGATCCCGGCTCTCAGCGGCTGGCAGTACGCCACTCTGATCTCGCCGATCTTCGTGATCGTGCTGCTCACGCAGATCAGCGGGATCCCGCTGTTGGAGAGTAAAGCTGACGGGTACTGGGGAGATCAGGCCGCATACCAGGCGTACAAGGCGCGCACCTCGGTTCTGGTGCCTCTGCCTCCTCGTGCCGCCGGAAGTGAGCAGCTGTGATCGGGCGCCCCCTTCAGAGTGCGGCCCACCCCCGCGGCGGGCGACGCTGGATTCGCGTACTGTGGCCGTCATTCCTGATCGTCATATGGGTCATAGGCGCAGCGCTCGGGGGACCGTACTTCGGCCGGATCGATGAGGTCTCCTCGAACGAGCAGGCGAACTACCTCCCTGCCTCCGCCGAGGCGACCAAGGTTCAACAGCTTCGGGGTGAGTTCAGCGAATCGAACGCGATTCCGGCAATCGTGGTGTTCACCTCCGAGCAGGTTCTGAGCGAGGCGCAACTCGAGGAGATCGCCGCCCAGATCACCGGTCTACCTGCCGTGGCGGGCGTGGCGGAGGAGGTCTCCCCAGCGATCCCGTCCGACGACGGCCGGGCGGTACAGGTCTTCGTGCCAATCGAACCGGACGCCGAGATCGGCAACGTCGTGGCCGAACTGAGTCGGGGACTCCAAGACAGGGTTCCGGAGGGCGTGCAGGTTCACGTTACCGGGCCAGCCGGCTTCACCGCCGATCTGCTCGAGGCCTTCACAGGAATCGACGGTCTCCTGCTCGGCGTGGCGCTGGGCGCGGTGTTCCTCATCCTGATCGCGGTCTATCGCTCCGCGCTGCTTCCGCTTGTGGTTCTTTCCACCAGCTTGTTCGCGTTATGTGTGGCACTCCTGTGCGTGTGGTGGCTTGCTAAGGCGGGAGTCTTCCTCCTGAGCGGCCAGACTCAAGGCATCCTGTTCATTCTCGTGATTGGCGCGGCCACCGATTACTCGCTGCTGTACGTGTCCCGATTCCGTGAGGCACTCCGTAGCGAGCGCACAAACTGGGCAGCCACGACTCGGGCCGTGCGAGGTTCCCTCGAACCGATCCTCGCATCGGGAGGCACGGTCATCGCAGGTCTCCTGTGTCTCTTGCTCAGCGATCTGAAGTCCAACAGCACACTTGGTCCAGTGGCCGCCGTCGGCATCGTCTTTGCGATGCTCTCGGCGCTCACCTTGCTGCCCTCGTTGTTGCTGATCCTCGGCCGCTGGGCGTTCTGGCCGCGCCGGCCACAATTTGAGCCCGATGTCGTGGCTGTCGAGCAGGGCGTCCACACCACCGGGCTCTGGGCGCGACTTGGGCGGAAGATTGCGAGCAAGTCTCGACCGATCTGGATTGCTCCCACGGCACTGCTCGCGCTTGGTGTTATCGCTGCCACGGGGTTCAATGCAACGGGTGTGGCCCAATCCAATCTGGTGCTTGGCGAATCACAGTCCCGAGATGGTCAAGTCTTGCTCGGCGAACATTTCCCGGGCGGCTCCGGGACCCCTGCCCTCGTGGTGGTCCCTGAGGAGCAACTACAGATGGCGACCGATGTGATGCTGGACCACTCTGGAGTGAGTAATGTGAGTATCGTGGCTGCGGATTCACCGAGCGGCATCGCGCCTGTCACGGCCGATGGCATTCAGGCACTCGGACCGCCTGGAACTCCCGCACCCGAGCCCACGGTCGTCGACGGTGCGGTCCTGCTCCAGGCGACCTTGGCTGAGGCCCCCGATTCGGCCGCCGCAGAGCAGACCGTCCGGGAACTCCGGGAGGCACTCGCCCCTGCCGGGGCGCTGATCGGTGGCGTGACCGCCACGGCGATCGACACAAATGATGCATCAATCCGAGACCGCAACCTGATCATCCCGCTGATCCTGTTCGTGACCCTTCTGATTATTGCGGTGCTGTTGCGATCGCTGTTGGCACCACTCGTGCTGATCGCGAGCACGGTGCTGTCCTTCGGTACCGCACTGGGCGTCTCGGCGCTGGTGTTCAACCACATCCTCGGCTTCCCTGGCGCCGATCCCGGAGTGCCGCTGTATGCTTTTGTGTTCCTCGTGGCCCTCGGTATTGACTACAACATCTTCCTGATGACACGTGTGCGCGAGGAAGCGCTACGTCATGGCACGCGCCCGGGTATTCTGCGTGGGCTCACGATCACGGGAAGTGTGATCACCTCGGCGGGGCTCGTCCTCGCCGCAACGTTCGCCGCACTCGCAGTGATCCCGATCCTGTTCCTTGCGCAGCTTGCGTTCATAGTCTCGTTTGGCGTGCTGCTGGACACCTTCATCGTCCGTTCTCTGCTGGTCCCGGCGCTCTGCTACGACATCGGTGCGGCGATCTGGTGGCCTTCGAAGCTGGTTCACAAAGGTGACGGCTCGGCACCGTCAGAAATGGGAAAGGACGCGCTCGCGTGAGTTCAGCACCCGTGGTGGTCTGGTTTCGAGATGATCTTCGGATCGCTGACAACCCCGCCCTGTGTGCCGCTGCCGACCAGCGCGCGCCGGTAATCGCGCTCTACGTCCTCGATGAGGAGTCCTCGGGTATCCGATCGCTCGGAGGGGCAGCTAAATGGTGGCTGCACCACAGCCTGTCTGCGCTGCAAGCCGATCTAGCTGACCATGGAATCCCACTGGTACTGCGGCATGGTGCCGCGCCTGCCGAGGTGGTGGACATCGTCGGCCAGGTCGGTGCGGGAGCAGTGGTTTGGAATCGCCGTTATGGCGGCCCGGAGCGTTCCGTCGATACCGAGGTGAAGGCGTCCTTGAGCGCTGCGGGCATCGAGGTGGAGAGTTTCGCGGCAAGTCTGCTCTTCGAACCCTGGATGATCCGGACCCGGAACGGGGATCCCTATTCGGTGTTCGCACCGTTCTGGAAGGCCTGCAATGCTGCGCCTCCACCCCGACTGCCGCTGAGCGTGCCAGAGCGGATCAATCGCTCCGCAGATCTCACGGGAGTTACCCGCTTGGAAATGGACGAACTTGCGCTCCTGCCCAAACACCCCGACTGGGCAAGCGGACTCCGCGCGGCGTGGCGGCCCGGCGAGGCTAGTGCACAGCGGGCACTTGCCGACTTTTTCGACGGATCCCTCCGCACATACGCGTCCGATCGTGAGATTCCCGGCACGCCGGGCACGTCTCGGTTGTCTCCGCATCTGCGCTGGGGCGAGATCAGCCCGTTTCAGGCGTGGCACGCGGCGAAGGTGATGCGTCAGGAAGCCTCCGAGGGCGTGCGGGCTTTTCTGAGTGAGTTGGGCTGGCGCGAGTTTGCGTGGCACACGCTCTATCACTCACCGGACCTCGCCACGGCGAATTGGCGTCCTGGGTTTGATGCCTTCCCGTGGCCCGCGATCCGCCCGGATCTACTCACCGCGTGGCAGGAGGGCCGCACTGGTTTCCGGCTGGTTGACGCCGGGATGCGTGAACTCTGGCGCACGGGGTGGATGCATAACCGCGTCCGCATGGTCACGGCCTCGTTCCTCACCAAGAACCTCCTGGTGGATTGGCGCGAAGGGGAGCGTTGGTTCTGGGACACACTGGTCGATGCAGATTCGGCCAGCAACCCGTTCAATTGGCAGTGGGTGGCCGGATCGGGGCCGGATTCGTCCCCATACTTCCGCGTCTTCAACCCCGAACTTCAGGCGGCAAAGTTTGATCCGGCAGATCGTTACACTCGCGCGAACATCGAGGAGTGGCGGACGGGCGAATATCCAGATCCCATCGTCGATCTGCGGGAGACGCGCGCCAACGCACTCGACGCCTACGAGATAGTCCGTAACCGCCCGTGAGTCAGTGACCTCGGGTCGGAGGAAGACTTGTCGCAGGTGCGCTCCACTTGTGGGGGCGTGTCATCCATGATCAGTCCAGCCTCGACAAGAGCGAGACGAACACCCTTGCGGTCGACACCCATCCGGCGACCGATCGCCCGCATCGAGACGCCAGCCCGGGCGAGGCGCACAGCCTCTGCCTTCTCATCGAGGCCGAGCCCCGGTCGACGACTCGGCACGTTGCGACGACGGAGGTGGGAGAATACCGTGGCGCGGTGGATACCATACCGCTCTGCCAGTGTCTTGACGCTCATCCCGGCCAGGTAGTCACCGACGAGTTGGTCCACTTCGGAAGCGGTGAGAAAAGTTTGAGCCGTCTCGATAGTCCTCACGACAGGCCCCCGATCATCCCTCGGGGCGCTACTCTGGGGCCGCCTGGACACGTTGTAGACACCCCGCAACAGGCGGTTGACCAGGGTTTTCGTCTTGGGGGCGGAGTTGCCGAACGTACTACTTAGGCACCCCAAATGGGTCAGGTTGAACTTTCGACCAAGGGTCCGCCCTTGGAGGAAGTTTCCGCCTGGCCCATCTTCTTTGCCTCAGCCGCCCAGGTGAGCGCGGATCCTACGCCGCCGGCCCGACACGCCCGGGCGCAAAGCAACACGCCCGGCAACTCATTGCCCACCCCTGAAATTTCATGGACAAGCTAGAAGTTGCCGGGCGTGTTGCGGTTCGCGCGGGAGCGGGACACGTTTGCGCCTCGGTCTGAAGCACCTGCTTGGCTCGGTCATGCCCGTGGAGACCCGGCTGAAGCTGGCTGGTCCGATATTGTTGAGTTGCCGGTCTGGCGGGCCGTTGAGCGAGGGAGGATCAACGTGGCTGAGCCGTGGCTGTCCGCAGACGACATTGCCGCCCACCTCGGGGTCACCAAAGACACCGTCTACACCTGGATCGCCGAGAAGGCCATGCCCGCCCACAAGGTCGGACGCCTCTGGAAGTTCCAAGCCAGCGAGATCGACGACTGGGTGCGACGAGGCGGAGCCTCGGCCTCAACTCACGACGAGGACGCCGAGTAGTCGCGTGCGGATCATCAACAACGTCACCGATCTGCTGGGCGACGATCTCAAGGCCGAGATCGAGCCGGGTTCCAAGGTGCGTATCGCCGCGTCGACGTTCTCGATCTTCGCGTTCGAAGCGCTCCGCAAGGAGCTGGAGCGAGTCTCCGAGTTGGAGTTCCTCTTCACGTCCCCTTCGTTCGTGACTGAGAAGGTCACTGACAAGCTCCGGAAGGAACGCCGGGAGTTCTTCATCCCCGGGCAGGCCCATAGAAATCTGGCAGAGTCGAGCTTGGCGGGGTCGGATTTCGAGATCAAGTTGCGCAACAAGCTCACCCAGCGCGCGATCGCCCGCGAGT
>CALMKG010000072.1 GCA_937867175.1 uncultured Propionibacterium sp.
CACAGTGCGGATGACTGCGCAGGGTGGCCGCGGCCCGCGGGAGTATTGCGGAGGATCGGGCAGCACAGACGCTGCCAGATCTTCCGCAATGTGCGTCCGGCCGCTCAGCTATCCACAGCATCGCAGTGCCACTGGATCCGTCGCGCCGAACCCACCACGCTGGAGAGGTGCACCCCCGCAAATCGATCCCCCCAGAACTGCGCCGCCTCGCCGCTGAGCAAGCCGACGTCCTCACCCGCGAACAAGCACTCGGGCTCGGCCTGACCCGCTCGGTGCTGCACCGGTTGCTGACCCAGGAGATCTGGACGCCACTGGCGTCCGGCCTCTACCACACCAACGGCACCCGCGCCTCATGGCAGTCCTTGGCCTGGGGTGGCGTCCTGGTCGGCGGCGACCAGGCGATGCTGTGCCGACGCGCTGCGGGCCACCTGTGGGCCATCCACCCCGACCCGCCCGAGACGATCCAGATCCTCATCCCGGACGAGGTGCGCCTCCAGGACCGCGACTGCTGGCAGTTCATCCGCACGCGGAACCTGCCTGGTTCAACCGGCTCGCCGCCGCGTTCCCCACTCCCCGACACCGTTCTCGACCTGTGCCTCGACGACCCGGCACGTACCAGCAAATGGATCGCGGCTGCCCTGCACACTCGGAGGACGACCGCGTCTGCGATCTCGAAGGCCCTCGCCACCCGCCAGCGGCACCCCAACCGCAAGCTGGTCCTGGCGATCCTGCAAGACCACCAGGAAGGGGTGCACAGTGAACTGGAGAGAATCTTCCGCCGGGACGTCGAGCGTGCACACGGGCTGCCGACCGGAGCCCGCCAGGTTCAGGGTCTGCGCTACCGCACCGATGTGGAGTATCTCGGCGGGGCGGTCATCACCGAGCTGGACGGCCGGCTCGGCCACGAGGGCGAGGGCCGGTTCCGGGACATGGACCGGGACAACCACCACGCGGTCCATGGACGCGTCACCCTGCGCTACGGCTGGGCCGACGTGACCGAGGGCCCCTGCAAGGTGGCCCGGCAGATCGCCGCGGTGCTGTACGCCCACGGCTGGCAGGGTGTGCTGACCCCGTGCCCGAACTGCCGTCTGATGCACAATGCGGAGGATCGGGCAGCATAGACGCTGCCCGATCCTCCGCAATCTGCACACCAGATCCGGCGCTTGCGGCCGAGACCTGCCCTTTCAGCTCCTCTGGGGGTGCGGGCCGGTGGCGATCGGCCGATCGGTGGCCGAATACTGCGACCAGGATCCGACGTAGAGCCGACCGCGTCCCAGGCTGGCATACTCCATTGCGATCAAGTTGTGGCAGGCCGTGACACCCGAACCGCAGTACGAGATGACCGGGTTGGCATCGGTGATGCCCAGAGCGGCGAACCGCTCACGCAACGTCTCGGGAGCCAGGAAGTGGTTGCTGGCGTCGAGGTTGCCCGTCATCGGGGCGCTCAGGGCGCCTGGGATGTGGCCTGACTTCGGGTCAAGTGCGGCACCGCCCTCACCGCGGTAGCGTTCGGCCGACCGCGCGTCGATCACAACCGGGCCGCGCGCCGCCTCGTCGATGGTGGCCACCACGTCAGGCTCCCAACCCCTGATCCCGAAAGTGACCTCCTCGTCGGACTCCTGGGGTTCGGCGGTGCTCAATTCGCCCGGCCAAGCCGCCAGCCCGCCGTCGAGCAGGGCGGCGTCCACCCCAATGGCCCGCAGCATCCAGACCAGGCGTCCCGCGGAGAAACCACCAGCATCGTCGTAGGCGACCACGATCGAGTCGTCGCTGACGCCGGCGTCCACCATCGCGGACGCGAACTTCTCCGGGTCGGGCAGCGGATGGCGGCCCGCTTCGGGGGACGCCGGGGCCGCGAGCTCGGCGTCCAGATCAATGAAGATGGCGCCGGGAATGTGTCCGGCTGCGTACGCCTGCGCACCGGAGCGTCCGTCAAGATACCAGCGCACATCGGCGATCACTGCTTGCGGATGCCCGGCCAGCCAGGCCACGTCGACAACAGGTGGGATCATGCGCTCAGGCTACCCGCGGTCCGGATCCCGGGCATCGCGGGCGGCCCCGAGCTGCCCATGCTGCAATGTCAGACGGGTCAGCGACCCGGGTCGCCCGCACCGGACGTCACCAGTGAGCACACTCACCCCATAGAAACCTCAGGAGACGCGCATGCTCGAAATCCTCAACCAGATCGATGGCATCATTTGGGGGCCGTTCGTCCTCATCCCGCTGCTGCTCGGTACCGGCATCTGGCTGACCGTCCGGCTGGGCGGCGTTCAGTTCACCAAACTCGTGCCCGCCCTGCGGTTGGCGTTCCTGCGCCGCGGGGACGGCGACGACGAGCAGGGTGACGTGTCGCACTTCCACGCGCTGTCGACGGCGCTGGCCGCCACGGTCGGCGTCGGCAACATCGCCGGGGTGGCCACCGCGATCCATCTCGGTGGGCCGGGAGCGCTGTTCTGGATGTGGATCTCCGCGATCTTCGGGATGGCCGCCAAGTACTCCGAAGCCTTCATGGGCGTCCGCTTCCGCACCGTCGACGCCAAGGGTGAGATGAACGGCGGTCCGCAGCACTACCTGGCGAAGGCGATCCCGAACAAGTTCGGGTTGGGCCTGTCGCTGTTCTTCGCGGTCGCGGCGTCGCTCGCGGCCTTCGGCATCGGCAACATGACGCAGTCGAACTCGGTGGCGGCCGCGCTGCACACCACCTTCGGGCTGAACACCGCGGTTGTCGGCGTGGTGCTCGCGGTCTTGACCGCGATCGTCCTGCTCGGTGGCATCAAGTCGATCAGCAATGTCACCGCCCTGATGGTGCCCATCATGATCATCTTCTATCTGGTCGCCGGCTTCGTCGTCCTGGGCATCAACTGGCAGGGCATCCTGCCGGCGTTCGGCCTGGTCTTCAGCGCCGCGTTCACCGGCACCGCCGCGGTGGGCGGTTTCACCGGAGCCGTCGTCGCGCAGGCGATCCAGTTCGGCATCGCCCGCGGCATCTTCTCGAACGAGTCCGGGATGGGTTCGGCCGCGATCGTCGCCGCAGCTGCCAAGACGAAGCACCCGGTGCGCCAAGGCTTGGTCTCGATGACCCAGACCTTCATCGACACGATCATCGTGGTCAGTATGACCGGTCTGGTCATCTTGACCACCGGGGTCTGGCGCAACGGTTCGACGGGGGCCGCGCTGACCGCAGAGGGGTTCAGCACCGGTTTGCCTGGCACCTGGGGCGGCGCAATAGTGTCGATCGCGATCGTCTTCTTCGCCTACTCCACCATTCTCGGCTGGGCCTACTACGGCGAGCGCAATATTGAGCGGCTCCTCGGGCTGCGCGCGGTCGTCTGGTATCGGGTGCTGTTCAGCGCAGTGGTCTTCGTCGGCGCCACCATGGAACTCGACCTGGTGTGGACGTTCTCAGATATCGCCAACGGCCTGATGGCGCTGCCCAACCTGATCGGTCTGCTGATCTGCTCCGGCTTGATCGCCCGCGAGACCAAGGCGTACCTCGCCCTCGACCCGACGCTGGAGCAAGAGCCGCCGGTCTCGACTCTGAATGGGATCGCCGAACTGGAGTCACTGGCCGGCGCCCGTAACTGAGTCCGCAGGTGCGGCCCGTGCCCCCGCTGAACGGCCGGGTCCCGGGCCGCCAGCGAGCTCAGAGGCTGTCGCCGAAGTCGGCGCGGAAGCGGCTGACCAGCTGCGACGGCCAGTCGGTGATCGGGGCCAGACGTCCGTAGAAGAAGCGCAGGATCTCGGGCTCCTCCACCCACGTCATGCCGCCGATCAGCCGTCGCTGCTGGTAGAGCCAGTCGATCCGGTCGATCGCGTAGTTGACCTGCGACAAGGTGAAGACCCTTCGGGGCAGGGCGAGCCGGACCAGTTCCATGTGCGCCAGCGGTTCGATGCCGCTGGCGTCGCGGGCCTCCGACATGGTACCGCGCTCCATCCCCCGCACCCCCGACGCCACGAACAGGGCGGACGCCAGCGCTGCCGCCGGGTACTTGGTCTGCGGCACGTGATCGAGGAAACGCAACGCGTCCAGGTGGGCACCCAGTCCGCCGGGTGGGGTGATCACCGGGATGTTGCGGCGGTCGAGTTCGGTGACCATGTAGTCGATGAACAACGGACCCTGGTTGATCATGTCCTCGTCCATGGTCTCGTCCAGGCCGACGGTGATGGCCTCCATCTCGCGCACCGACATGCCGCC
>CALMKG010000073.1 GCA_937867175.1 uncultured Propionibacterium sp.
CCGGGCGTCCGGTGTCACCTTCCGCGAAGCGGTCAAGCCGTTGGACGACGCCCAGCACGCTGCGCTGCTGGCTGTCCGTTGAGGTCGATACCGGAGGCGGACGCCACACAAGGCTAGTGTTTGGTTGTGGCAAACGCGGTGCAGACGTTCGAACTGACGAAACGGTTCGGTCACGTGACGGCGCTTGATCGGCTGAGCGTCGAGATCCCCGAGGGCAGTGTCTTCGGTGTTATCGGCCCGAACGGTGCCGGCAAGTCCACGTTGATGCGGCTGCTGGTCGACGTCTTGAAGCCAACCTCCGGGCATAGCGAGGTTCTCGGTCAGGACCCGCGCGTCGGCGGCAAGGCGCTCCGTGCGCTAATCGGCTACCTGCCTGGCGAGTTCCGGGTGGAGCCCCAGCTGACTGGCCGGCAGCATCTCCAGTTCTGGGCGTCGCTGTCGCCCGGGCGCAACGCGATGCAGCGCGGCCGTGAGCTCGCCGCGCGCCTTGATCTCGACCTCAGCCGCGCGGCGGGGAAGCTGTCGAAGGGCAACAAGCAGAAGCTAGGCGTGGTGCAGGCGTTCATGCACCGCCCCGAGTTGCTCATCTTGGACGAGCCGACGTCCGGTCTTGACCCCCTCATCCAGCAGACCTTTCTCGACATGGTCCGCCAGGCACATTTGGACGGTGCCACTGTCTTCCTTTCGTCGCACATCCTCAGCGAGGTCGAACAGGTGGCCGACCGTGCCGCGGTTCTCCGAAGCGGACGCGTCGTCCGTGAGGCCACCATGGTTGAGTTCCGGCAGACCGCCCAGCGTCGCCTGCGGGCCGTCGTCCGTGCCCCTTCTGCCGAGGACGTGCGCGCGGCCGCGTCCGCCCGTGCTCTGACTGTCACCGCCGAGCTCGCCGGGGCGGGGGAGGTGCGCGTCGTCGGGCTGGTCGAGGGGCACGCGAACGACGTGGTCGGCTTCCTCGGCGGGTACGAGGTGATCGATTTGGTCTTCGCAGAGCCTGATCTGGAAGAGACAGTGCTGGGGATCTACTCCGACCCGGATGACCCCGACGCACCGCCAGACGAGCCCCCGGTACCTGCGCGGCGCGCCTTGGCCCAAGAGGAGGCACAGTGATGCCCATCTTCGTGCAGGCACTGAAGGAGTCTTGGAAGGGCCTGATTGCGTGGGCGGTCGCGCTGATCGCGATCATGACCCTCTACCTGTCGTTCTACTCCACGATGGACGCGGGCGAGGGCATGCAGATCTTCATCGACCAGCTGCCGAGCACGATGGTGGCGGCGTTCGGGTTCGGCGACATCGGCACTGGGGCCGGCTGGGCGCACTCCACGTTCTTCGGGCTGCTCGGCCTGTTCGTCCTCGCCGCGGTCTGCGTTGCGTGGGGGGCGCGGGCGATCGCTGGCGATGAGGAGAACGGGATGCTCGAACTCACTTTGGCGCACCGGGTGTCGCGGTCGCAGGTGTACTTGGAGCGGTTGGGGGCGCTCGTGGTCAGGCTCGCCGTGCTCGGGCTGGTGGTGGCGGGCTGCCTCATGCTGCTCGACGGCCCGAATGAGCTGGGTCTCGACTTCGCCAACATAGCTCCGCAGGTGCTGGCCTGGGCTGGCGTCGGCCTGTTGTGCGGCACGCTCGCGTTGGCGGTCGGCGCCATCACGGGCCGGCGCAACCATGCCGTCACGGCCGGCGCCGGCGTCGTCGTGGCGGCGTACCTGCTGAACGCGCTGGGCAACGTCAGCGCGGACAACGACTGGATGCATCTCGTCTCGCCAGTCTCGTGGGCGTACCAGAACCGGCCGCTCCTGAACGGCTGGGACTGGCAGGGGCTTGCGCTGCTCTACGGCATCTCCGCCCTGTTCGTGGCGGCCGGATGGTTGGTGTTCACCCGCCGGGACGTCACGGCCTGACGGCGAGCCCAC
>CALMKG010000074.1 GCA_937867175.1 uncultured Propionibacterium sp.
GCCGTTGCCGGACGCGGCGAACATGCCACCGGCCCAGGCCGGCCGCAGCCCCGGCAGCTCGCGGTGCGTCCAGTTCAGCCCGCCGTCGTCCGAACGGGACAACCACAGGCCGAGCCCCGGCCCGCCCGGACGCGCAGAGAAGAACGACTCGCCGTCACTGGAGACGTACCAGCAGAACAGGGTGCCGTCGAGGCCGACCAGCAAGGACGCGTCCCCGAAACCCCGTTCGCCCTCATGTTGCCGCAACACCCGCATCGGCGACCAGGTCCGGCCGCCGTCGTCGGAATGTCGCAGCACCAGGTCGAACGGTCCTGGCAGGTCACGCCAGTCAGCCCGCACATCCCAGGCTGCGACGATCCGCCCCGGCGCCTCGGGCCGGTCGGCGGGTAGCACCGCCAACGCAGGGATTCGGTAGCAGGGCCGGGCGAACGCCGCCCCGGGCGACGGCTCACCGGCCCGGGACAGCACCACCTCGCTGGTCAAGGCCGGGCGTCCGCCACGGCCTGGGCGAACCAACCGGTGATCGTGGTCGGATGGGTGATCGCGGTACCGACCACCACGCAGTGCGCGCCGCGCCGCATCGCCTCGGCCGCGTCGGCGGGCGAATGGATGCGTCCCTCGACCACCACCGGACGCTTGCCCAGCGCGACGATCTGGTCGACGACCTCCCAGTCGGGCCCGGGGGTCTTGGGACGCTCACCGCTGTAACCAGCCAGCGTGGTGCCCAGCAGATCGGCCCCGGCTTCGTCGGCGGCGATCGCATCGCCGACCGATCCGCAGTCGGCCATCACCAGCACGTCGGGATACTGTTCCCGCAGGCCAGCGATGGTCTGGGCCAAGGTCAGCCCGTCGGGACGCGGGCGGCGGGTACCGTCCAGTGCCACGATCTGACAACCGGTGGCGGCAACCTCAAGACAGTCGGCGAGCGTCGGGGTGATGAAGACCCCTTCCTTGCCGACCTTCACCAGGCCGATCAACGGCACCTGGAGCACTGCGCGCATCATCCGCAGATCCTCCAGCCCCTTGCCGCGAATGCCAGCCGCGCCACCGGCGACTGCGGCCTGGGCGATCTGGGTCATCGTCTTGGGGTCGAGCATCGGCTCACCCGGGTAGGCCTGGCACGAGACCACCAATTGGCCGGCCAGCGCTTCGATCACGTCGTTCATCAGCTTCTCCTCATGGTTTCGTGGCCGGCAGCCAAGCCGGCCCCAACTACTCGGCCGTTGCCACCCCGGCAAGGCGGAACGCATCCCGCCCGGCTCCCAACAGCGCGGCATTGTTGCGCTGGGTGGCCCGCTTCACCGGTACCTCGCGCAGGATCGGCGGCAGCCCGGCGCGCAGTTCGTCACTCAGCCCGGTCCACCAGGATGTCCGCGGGGTGGGGACGCCACCGCCCAGCACCACGACCTCGGGGTCGAGCGCCAGTACCAGCCAGCTGAGCACCCGGCCGACGCGTCGTCCCAGCCCGTGGATCGCCCGGTCGGCGGTCTGGTCGCCGGCCTTCGCCAACTCCATCACGTCCTGGCCGCGCCGCACCTCGGCACGGCCCCCC
Source organism: uncultured Propionibacterium sp. (assembly GCA_937867175.1). Taxonomy (GTDB): domain Bacteria; phylum Actinomycetota; class Actinomycetes; order Propionibacteriales; family Propionibacteriaceae; genus Brooklawnia. Next base: position 1,553 of record CALMKG010000074.1, read on the forward strand.
AGCTGGCGGTAGATCTGGGCGATCGCCGGGCCGGCGGCGTTGGCCTCGAAGACGGCCGGCGCTTCGCTGCTGCCCTGCTCGGGCAGCCCGTCGTTGAACCGGACGCGCAGGCTGCCGACCTCGCCGGCCATGTGGTGGGCGCCACGCCAGACCGCCCCATCCAGGCAGAAGGCGGCCCCGATGCCGGTGCCGACGGCCAGCATCAGCATGGACGCCGCCCCCGCCCCGGCGCCCCGCCAGTTCTCGCCGACGGCGTGGGCGTCCACGTCGTTCTGCACCTGGATCGGCAGCTCGGCTGCCCAGTCGAGCCGCCGACGCAGCCCGCTGACCAGGTCGGTGCCCAGCCAGCCGGTGACGGTCTCGGTGGCCGAGACGATGACGCCGCGTTCGGTGTCCACCGCCCCGGCCGTGCCCACGCCGATGCCGACCAGCCGGTCGCCACCCAGCTGGGCGTACTGCTGGCTGATCGCCACGGCCATGGCGTCCAGCATTGCCTCACCGCCTTGTTGACCGGGGGTGGGTACCCTGACCTTTTCGCTGACCAGGTTGCCGGCGGCATCGACCAGGGCGGCGGCGGTCTTCGTGCCGCCCAGGTCAACGGAGATCACGATCTCGCGCATTGCCGGCTCAGCTCAGCAGGTCGACCTCGACCAGGATCGCGCGGATGGCGTCCCGGTCGGCGTCGCTGAGCAGGGCGAGCGGCGCCGGCATGGTGGCCGAGTCGATGACGCCGAGCAGTTCGAGGGCCGTCTTGAACCCGCCGATGCCGCCGGCATCACCCGAACGCCCCTGCGGCACGAAGGCGATCTCCATCAGCTTGTTGAGCCGGTTCTGCTCGGCCAGCGCCGTCGCCCAATCCGCCGCCTGGACTGCCTTCCACAAGCGCAGATAGCCGGCCGGGTCGACGTTGCCGAGGCCTGGCACCAGCCCGTCGGCGCCCGCCATGCCCATCGCGTCACACATCACCTCATGGCCCGAGAGCAGGTCGATCGGATGGCCGGCGGCCCGGTTGGCCACCGCCAGTCGCCGGAAGCCGACGTCGTCACCGGACGAATCCTTGACCGCGGCGATGGTGCCCTCGGTCGCCAGCTGCATGACCAGGTCATTGCCGAGCTTGGTCTTCACCCGCACCGGCACGTCATAGGCGATCACCGGGACGTCGACTGCGGCGGCCACCATCCGGAAATGGTCGGCGATCTCGGCGGTGTCGTTGAGCGCGTAGAGCGGGGCGGTCGCCACCACGGCGGTCACGCCGGCGTCCGCGGCACGGCGCGCCTGCTCGATCACCCGGCGGGCGGTGAAATCGGCCACGCCGGCGACCACCGGCACCCGGCCAGCCACCCGGGCCAGCACGCGTCCGATCACCTCGTCGCGTTCGGCGTCGGTGAGGTAGGCGACCTGGCCGGACGAACCCATCGCGAAGATGCCGTCCACCCCGGCGTCCAGCAGATGGTCGAGCAGTCGGTCGAGGCTGTCGTAGTCAACCCGGCCGTCGGTGTTCATGGGGGTGAGGATCGGGGGGACGATGCCCTGCAAAAGACTCATTGTTAGTTCTCCTGAGCGGTTGTGAAGATGGTTTGACGAAGAATTGGATGGTTCAGACGAGCGACGGCACCGCGCCCAGCAGGGTGCGGGTGTACGGGTGCTGCGGGTTGTTGAACAACTCATCGGCCGGACCGGTCTCGACGATCTTGCCGGCGTTCATCACGGCCATCCGGTCTGAGACGTAACGCACCGTCGAGATGTCGTGGCTGATGAAGACCATGCCCAAGCCGAGTTCGTCCTTCAGGTCGGTGAGCAGGTTCAGCACCTGGGCACGCACCGAGACGTCGAGGGCCGAGGTCGGTTCGTCGGCGATCACGATGTCGGGTTCCAGGGCGAGCGCCCGTGCGATCGCCACGCGCTGCCGCTGGCCGCCCGAGATCTGCCGAGGCAGCACCTCAAGCGCCGAGGTCGGCAGGCCCACCAGCTGCAGCAACCTGCGGACGCGGTCCTCCCGCTCCTGCGGGGTGCCGATGCCATGTACCTTCAGCGGGTCGAGCAGTTGCTCCCGGACGATCATGCGCGGGTTCAAGGCGGTCGCCGGATCCTGGAAGACGACCGAGACTGCGCGTCCCAACTCGCGCCGGGCCCGTTCGTTGTACTTCAACGGGAGGCCGCGGAAGAGCACCTCGCCGCTGGTGGGCCGCTGCAGACCGACCAGCACCCGGGCCAATGTCGACTTGCCACAGCCGGATTCACCGACGATGCCGACGGTCTCGCCGCGGCTGACGGCGAAGTCGACGCCGTCGACCGCACGTACCTCGCCCTGCTTGAACAGCCCGCCGGTGCGGGTCTTGTGGGTGACGTGGACGTCACGCAGTTCCAGGGTGGGCGTTTCCCTCCTGGGGGTTGAGTGCTGGCTCATCGTCCCTCCTCAGCAACCAGTTCCAGATGTCGGGCATAGAAGTGGCCGGTGTGATCGACCTCGGCCATCTCGGGCCGGGTATCGCGTCCGATCCCGGGATGCGATGACCGGGGGGCGAAGCGATCGCCGGGCAGGAACTCACGCGGCGAAGGCACCACACCGGGTACCTGGTGCAGCCGTCCGGCACCGGATTCGATCGACAAGACCGCACCCAGCAGGCCGCGGGTGTATTCGTGCCGCGGATCGGTGAGGATCTCCTCGGTCGGACCGGTCTCGACCACCTGACCCGCGTACATCACGGTGATGCGGTGCGAGACCGAGCTGACCAGCGCCAGGTCGTGGCTGACGAAGACCATCGCGAAGCCCAGCTTCTCGCGCAGCGAGTTCAGCAGGTCGATCACCTGCTTCTGCACGGTGACGTCCAGCGCGGTGGTCGGCTCGTCGGCGATCACCAGCTTCGGGTTGCGGGTCAGGGCCATCGCGATCAGCACGCGTTGGCGTTGCCCACCCGACAGCTCATGCGGGTAGCTGGCCAGCGTGCGGACCGGATCGAGGCCCACCAACTCCAACAGCTCGGTGGCGGTGCGCTGCCCGCCGCGCTTGGTGAGCTGGGCCATCTGCGACTTGATCAGCATCGACGGGTTCAGCGAGCTGAGCGCGTCCTGGTAGATCATCGCGATCTCGTGGCCGCGCAAGTCGTTGTGCTGCTGCGGGGTGAGTTTCAGCAGGTCGACCCCGTTGAACAAGATCTCGCCCGAAAGCTTCGCGGTCTTCGGCAGCAAGCCCATGATCGCCATTGAGGTGATCGACTTGCCGCAACCGGATTCGCCGACCA